>JBEDKQ010000063.1:0-17045 GCA_041172085.1 Pseudomonadota bacterium
TTTGTTAGCGCTGTCCAAAAGGATAGACCAATTCAGTGAATGGGTTGGCAAGTGGGTTGCTTGGCTGGTGCTTTTTTCAGTGCTGGTCAGTGCAGGCAATGCCATATCCCGCAAGGCGTTCAACCTCAGTTCCAATGCTTTTTTGGAAGTGCAGTGGTACATGTTTGCCGCGGTTTTCATGCTGGCAGCAGGTTACACACTTCTGCGCCAAGAGCACGTCAAGATTGACGTGGTTTCAGGACGTTTTTCCAAGCGGACTCAAATTTGGATTGACATCGCTGGCATTTGTTTTTTCCTGATTCCTTTTGTCATCTACATCATCATGTTGGCCATGCCCCTGGTGATCAATGCTTTTGTCACCAAGGAAATGTCTTCCAATGCTGGCGGCTTGATGCGCTGGCCGGTGTTTGCCATGTTGCCACTTGGCTTGCTTTTGTTGGGCATTCAAGGCATCTCTGAAGTGATCAAGCGTTTTGCATTCTTGCAGGGCATGATTCCAGACCCCACTAAAAAGCAAGGCGTCAAAACGCCAGAAGAAGAATTTGCAGAATTCTTGTTGCAAAAAGAAGTGGCCGCTCGCGAAGCTGCTCAAATGGGAGCCCAAAAATGACTGAGTTTCTGATCGCCAACATGGCGCCCATCATGTTCGTGTCGCTGATCATCTTTTTGATGTTCGGCTATGCGGTCTCGTTCTCCTTGGCTGCTTGCGGCTTGTTCTTTGGTTTTGTCGGTGTTGAGTTGGGTGTGATTCAAGCCACCTTCTTGCAAAGCTTGCCGCTTCGCATGTTCGGCATCATGCAAAACGACACCTTGTTGGCCATTCCATTCTTTACCTTCATGGGTTTGATTCTGGAACGTTCCGGCATGGCGGAAGACTTGCTAGACACCATTGGCCAGCTGTTTGGCCCTATTCGCGGTGGCTTGGCTTATGCCGTGATTTTTGTGGGTGCCATGTTGGCTGCCACAACCGGTGTGGTGGCAGCCTCTGTCATTTCAATGGGTCTGATTTCACTGCCCATCATGTTGCGTTATGGGTACGATCGTCGCATTGCGGGTGGCGTGATTGCAGCGTCTGGCACCTTGGCGCAAATTATTCCGCCTTCTTTGGTCTTGATTGTGTTGGCCGACCAATTGGGCCGTAGTGTGGGTGATCTTTACAAGGGTGCCTTCATTCCAGGCTTTGTGCTCACAGGCTTGTATGTGGGTTACATCCTGTTGATCAGTTTCATCAAGCCCCAATGGGTGCCCGCATTGCCCCTCGAGGCGCGCACCATCAAGGAAGCCAATGGCTCTTCAGGTCTTCGGTCATTGAGCATTTTGTCGATCATTTCTTTGGCAATTGCCGTGGCCTTCGCAAAATGGTTGCCCGACACAACCCCTACCGCGATGAAACCATCGTGGTGTCCATGTGTGTGGGTGTGGGTGTTGCTTTCTTTGCCGCGATCATCAACAAAGTGGCCAAGATGGGCCTGTTGTCCAACATGGCCGAGCGCGTCACCTTTGTGCTCATTCCACCTTTGGCACTTATTTTCTTGGTGCTGGGTACTATTTTCTTGGGCATTGCAACGCCTACTGAGGGTGGTGCGATGGGTGCCGTTGGCGCCTTGGTCATGGCCTTGGCCCGCAAGCGCATTGACATGAAACTCATGCGTCAGGCCATGGACTCCACCATGAAGCTGTCTTGCTTCGTGTTGTTCATTCTGATTGGTGCCACGGTGTTCAGCTTGGCATTCCAAGGTGTGGACGGTCACATTTGGGTTGAACACTTGTTGACGGGCTTGCCTGGCGGTCAATTGGGCTTCTTGATTGTGGTCAACATCTTGGTGTTCATTTTGGCCTTCTTCTTAGACTTCTTCGAATTGGCCTTCATCATCATTCCTCTCATTGGCCCAGTGGCCGATAAGTTGGGCATTGACTTGGTGTGGTTCGGTGTGTTGTTGGCTGTGAACATGCAGACTTCGTTCATGCACCCACCGTTTGGTTTTGCACTGTTCTACTTGCGCAGTGTGGCCCCAAGTGAAGACTACATCGACAGAGTCACTAAAAAGCCCATTAAGAAAATCACCATTGAGCAGATCTATTGGGGTGCTGTGCCCTTCGTGATCATTCAGTTGGTCATGGTTGCGTTGATCATTGCTTTCCCTGGCTTGGTCTCCACGGGTGGCAGCAAAGAGCCTGTGGTGGATGCTGAAGCCGTCATGATGCAAATGCGTCAGGAATCAGACGCTCAAGCCGCTGAGTCTGAAAAAACAGAGAATCAAGGCGATCAGGTTGATCCAGTGAAGGCACTGATGGAGTCGATGAAGGATGACTCTAGCAAGAAGCCTTGATGGGCTGACTGCAGGCAACAAAAAACCCGCCTAGGCGGGTTTTTTGTTGAGCTGTTTGAAAGCTGCTTTTGAGGGCAGCTTTTTCAATTACAGCTTCTGGCGTTCCATGAAGTTGTTCATGCTGGACTCAGCCAAGCTGAACCACTGGTTGGCTTCACGGCGATAGTTGGAATAATCGGCGTAGATTTTTTTCCACTCAGGGTTGGTGTTGTTCAAGTTTGAATAGACTTCTTGTGAAGACTTGAACGCAGCGTCCATCACGTCTTTGGGGAAAGCACGCAATTTGGCACCTTGACCAATGAGGGTCTTCATGACCAATGAGGGTCTTCAATGCAGCTGGGTTTTTGTAGTCATACTTGGCAATCATGTCTGTGCCAGCATAGGAGGAGGCGCATTCAATGATGGCTTTGTACTCGCTTGACAAACCTTCATAAGCCTTTTGGTTGACATACAAAGCCAACTGTGGACCCACTTCCCAGAAACCAGGGAAATAGTAGTTGGGGGCTACTTTGTTCAGACCCAATTTTTGGTCATCGTAAGGGCCAACCCACTCGGCTGCATCAATCGTGCCTTTTTCCAGGGCTTGATAAATCTCGCCACCAGGAATGTTTTGGGGCACAACGCCCAAAGGCTCCAACACCTTACCGCCGAAACCGCCCACGCGGAATTTCAGACCCTTCATATCGGCCAAAGATTTGATCTCTTTGCGATACCAGCCGCCCATTTGAACGCCTGTGTTGCCCATTGGGAAGTTAACGATACCCACTTTGGCGTAGAACTCACGGAACAGCTTCAAGCCGTTGCCTTCGTACATCCAAGCGTTCATTTGGCGCGCGTTCAGACCGAAAGGAATGGCGCAATCCAGAGCGTAAGTTGGGTCTTTACCGAAAAAGTAGTAAGGCGCTGTGTTGGCCATTTCAACGGTGCCGTTGGACACGCCGTCGAGCACGCCGAATGCGGGCATCAATTCGCCAGCAGCGTGGGTGGTGATGGTGAACTTGCCGCCAGACAATTCGCTAACTTTTTTGGCAAACACGTCGCAAACACCGAACAAAGTGTCGAGTGATTTAGGGAAGCTCGAAGCACAGCGCCAGCGCAAAGTGGCTTGAGCGTGAATAACCGCTGGGGCTACGCCTGCGGCCAGGACGCCAGCAATACCGGCATTTTTAATAAGGGAACGACGATCCATGGGGTTAACTCCGGAAGTCTAGGTTGATGAATTCAGGACGCCAAGGCGACACTGAAGACTGCTTACAGTCATGGTCGCTATTGTAGGAAATTTAATTCACACAATGGCGCGGGTTTTCCCTGCGCTTCATCGGGGCATTGTCTTGGGTCAATGAATGCCATTCAAGGTGATTTTCGAGGTTTGAGATTCCACCAAGGCAGTTCTTGCCGAAGTGAATGGACATTGCCCGATTGATTGGTTTGATAACCAGACATTTCTTGTAGTTTTTTTTGCCAAATTGTCGAGGCCAAATGCTCTCTCAGCAATAAAAGGGGCGGCGTGTCCAAAGCGCTTTTGAGGCAAGCCAACCAATAGTTCTCTGTGGCCAAAGGAATGAAGCCCAGACCCGCCGCCAACGCGGCACTTTCGATGGCCAATCCAACATCGGCTTGGCCCGAAGCAATGCAGGTGGCGACGGCACTGTGAGACAACTCTTGACGGTCGTAGCCCTGAATTTGCGCTGGTTTGATGCCTTGGTTGATCATCAATTCATCCAACAAAAGCCTTGTTCCGGTGCCCATTTCTCGGTTGACGTAGCGAAACCGTCCATTGACCACATCTTTCAGTGATTGCACATTCAAGGGGTTGCCCGCTTTGACCAACAAGCCTTGGGTGCGTTTGGCAAAACCGATGAGTTTGTGAAGTCCAGGTTTGAGCAAGGGTTTGTAGGTTTCAGCTGACAGACTTTTTTCGTGTGGCTGCAAAAGGGTGTGAAATCCGGCAATTTCACAGCGACCTTCGTTCAAGGCACGAATGGCATCGACGCTGCCGCAAAAACGCATGTCAAGGTGCAGTGCCTGCTGCGCTGCAGACTCTCGCAAACGCACCAAGGCATCGTCGTGACTTGCGTAGAGGGTGAGCAAATGGGCTTGAGGGTCAAAGGCAACAGCAAAGGTTCGCTCAATTTCTGCCATGAGCGATTCAATGGGCGCAGCCAAGCGTGCTTGCGCTTGGCGTTCGGCCCAAAGCAATTTGCTGGCAAATTCAGACAGTTCTGCCGGCATGCCTTTTTCCCAAACAATCAGATTTTGGTTAAGGCGAAGCTCCCATTTCTTCAATTCACCCCACACGTGTCGATAAGAGAGCCCCAGCGATCGGGCGGCTGCGGCAATCGAGCCATGTTCCCTCACGGCTTGTAAAAGGTCCATCAGCGGATTGCGCAGCAAAGCTTGCGGCCTTTGCTTCGTGGCATCGACCGCTGAAGGGGAGGAGGTTTCAGGACCCCAGTCGTAAGAGAGTTCAATTTTTGGCACGGCCTAAGTGTGCCTTATTTGGGATGGCTTTCGGGGCACTCACAGCAAGTGCTTATGCACGAGATTTCATAGCGGAACACCCGCGTAGTTGGGGGTATTTAAAACGGCTAGCATCGGCACTGAATTTTTATCACCATGAGCACTTTTTCTGACAGCGCGTTGACCGCGTTCCAACTGATCACCTCGCTGGACCCTGGCCTTTGGACCATTGCCGGCAGGTCGCTTGGCGTCAGTGCGACGGCGTGCTTCATGGGTTGCGCCATTGGCATTGCTTTAGGTGCGTACTTGGGTGTGTCGCGCTTTTCTGGCAGGTCGATGGTTCTCACCACCCTCAACACCTTTTTGGCCTTGCCATCCGTGGTGGTGGGTTTGGTCATTTACTTGTTGTTGTCGCGCACCGGACCTTTGGGTTTTTTGGGCTGGTTGTTCAGTTTCAAAGCCATGGTGTTGGCTCAAGTCGTGTTGGTTGTGCCTGTGGCTGCGGCCCTCAGTCGGCAAGTGGTCGAAGATGTCGAAGTTGCACATGGCGAGCAATGGCGGTCCTTGGGCGCTGGCAATTTTGTGCGATGTGTTTTGCTGGCTTGGAACGAACGCTTCGCACTGCTCACGGTGGTGGTGGCCTGTTTTGGCCGTGCCATTTCTGAAGTGGGTGCCGTCATGATTGTGGGTGGCAACATTGAAGGTTTTACACGCGTAATGACCACAGCCATCGCGCTTGAAACCAGCAAAGGCGATTTGCCTTTGGCCTTGGCGCTTGGCATGGTGTTGCTGGCCATTGTGGGCTGCTTGAATGTGCTGCTGGCCTTGTTCAGGCATTGGCAAGACCGCCACCAGCAATCCAAGCCTAGCAGTATGCGGGGGTGGGTCACATGAATCCCCTGATTTCACTCCAGCAGGTCAGCTTGAAGTTGGGTCATGTCCAGGCCCTCAGTGACGTGAGCCTGAACGTCAATGCAGGCGAGCATGTGGCATTGATCGGTGCCAATGGGTCGGGCAAGAGCACGTTGCTGCGCGTTTTGAATGGACTGTATTCTGTTTCGGGGGGGCGGCTTGAATTGGCAACTTGCAGGCAAGCCATGCTGTTTCAAAGGCCACACATGTTGCGAACCGATAGCTTGACGAATGTGGCGCTCGGTTTGTGGCTGGACCGCAGTTTGGGCTTGCGATGGCGCGATGCCAAAGCACGCGCGCTAGAAGCTTTGTCGGTGGTGGGCTTGTCGGGCGTCAAGTTGCAAAACGCGGCCACCTTGTCGGGTGGTCAGCAGCAACGCTTGGCTTTGGCCAGAGCTTGGGCCAAAAAACCTGAGTTGCTTTTCTTGGATGAGCCTACAGCCAGTCTGGACCCACCCGCTAAACGAGAAATTGAAGCCTTGGTGCAACAAATGATTGCCCCCAATGACAACCCCATGCCAATGACTTTGATTTTTGCAAGCCACAACTTAGGGCAAGTCAAACGTTGGGCCAGTCGCGTGATTTACCTTGAGCAAGGCCGTATCTTGGCAGATTTGCCCACTGCAGATTTTTTCGATGCTGAATGTTTGAAACAACACAGCCAGCAAGCATTTTTGTTTCTACAAGGAGAAACCTCATGAGTTCAACTTTTCAACAAAATTCTTTGGCCGCCTTATTTAAGCGCGCTGCACTGGGTCTTGTCTTTACAGGCTTAAGCGCGCATGCCCTGGCCCAATCGATCGTGATGTCTTCGACGACCTCAACCGAACAATCAGGCCTCTTTGGCCATCTGTTGCCAGACTTTAAAAAGGCCACGGGCATTGACATCAAGGTGGTGGCTTTGGGCACGGGTCAAGCATTGGACATGGCGCGTCGAGGCGATGCCGATGTGGTGTTTGTCCATGATCAAGTGGCAGAAGAAAAGTTTGTAGCGGAAGGCTTTGGCCTCAAGCGTTTGCCCGTGATGTACAACGACTTCGTGGTGGTTGGCCCTCAGGCAGATCCTGCAAATGCAAAGGGCAATGACATTGTGGCCGCATTGAAAAAAATCGCAGCCAGCAATGCCGCATTTGTGTCTAGGGGCGACAAGAGCGGTACACACGCAGCTGAATTGCGCTTTTGGAATCTAGCGGCCTTGCCGTCACAAAAAGGCAGCGGTTACAAAGAGTGTGGCTGCGGCATGGGCCCTGCATTGAACATCGGTGCTTCTACAGGTGCCTATGTGTTAACCGATCGCGGTACGTGGTTGAACTTTAAAAACCGTGCCGATTTGAAAGTGTTGGTGGAAGGCGATGCCAAGTTGTTCAACCAATACGGCGTGATGGTGGTTAACCCAGCCAAGCATGCGCATGTGAAACAGGCCGATGCGCAAAAGTTTGTGGACTGGGTTGTTTCAGCCAACGGTCAAGCGTCTATTGCAGCCTACAAAATTGGCGGCGAGTCTGTGTTCTTCCCCAACGCCAACAAATAAGTGAGTTGCGCTCACTGAGAGGCCTCAGTTAGCGCCCCGTAAAGCACATGGGCGCTGAAGGATCGATGGGCGGTCCTTCGTGCGTGTTCTTGGCGTGCGCGACGTCCATGTCACGGGGCAAGGGGACGCCATTTTTAACAGCCAAAACTTCGGCCATGATGCTGACCGCAATTTCTGCGGGTGTTTTGCTGCCAATGTATATGCCAATGGGGCCGCGCAGTCTGGCCAAGGATTCTTCCGTTTGATCGAAGTGTTCGATCATGCGTTGTTGGCGAAGAATGTTGTTTCGGCGTGAGCCGATGGCGCCGATGTAAAACGCATCGGTTTCTAAGGCCGCCAACAAGGCCAAATCGTCTAGCTTGGGATCGTGGGTGAGGGCAATCACACAACTGCGTCTGTCTGGGCGAAAACTGAGCACCAGGTCGTCTGGCATGTCGTGCTTCACTGTGACGCCTGCTACCGACCATGCGCCGCGATATTCTTCACGTGGATCGCACACCGTCACGGCAAAGCCATTGAACAGCGCCATGGTTGCCAAGTACTCTGTCATTTGACCGGCGCCGATCAGCAGCATTCGATACTCGGGTCCAAAGGTGTTGATCATTTGATGATCGTCAATTTGCAAGCCGCTGGGGGCATCATTGGCGACCAGTGTCACGCCACCCGTGTTGAGGTTGGTGCAGCGCTGCGTGAGTTGCCCTTTTTCGAGCATGGCAATCAAGTCGGCCAAGCTGGCTGCATCGGGGTTGAATTCCAGTAACAACTCCAAGGTGCCACCGCAAGGCAGACCAAAACGGTGCGCCTCGTCGGCACTGATGCCATATTTCAAACGCACAGGTGCGCTGTCTGTGATGGCGTTGGCTTTGCTGTATTGCGCAATGAGGTCATCTTCAATGCAACCACCCGAGACCGAACCCACCACTGCGCCGGTTTCGCACAAGGCCATGATGGAGCCGACAGGGCGAGGGGACGAGCCCCAAGTTCTGATCACAGTCGTTAGCATGGCCTTTTGCCCAGCATCACGCCAAGCTTTAAGCGTACGCAGCACGACGATGTCTAAGTTTTCCATCTTCTTTATCGCATCAAAGACCAAACAGCACATGCACCCACCACCAAGGCAATCCAAACCCACGCAGGAACACCGCCAGATCCAGAACTGGACGCAGGTTGCTCGGCGCTTGTCGCGACAGGTGTTTCAGCTTCTGTAGCTGGGTACTTGGCTTGCAGTGCTTCATCAAAGCGTTTAAAAAAGTCTTCCGCCAATGACTTGGCCGCACCGTCAATGAGGCGCTGTCCCAGTTGGGCCAACTTGCCACCTACCGTGGAGTGAACGGTGTATTGAAGTTCGCAACCTTCAGCATGCGGGTGCAATGAAACTTTGGATTCTCCTTTGCCAAAACCAGCCACACCGCCTTGCGCTTCAAAGTTCAATGAATACGAGTTGGGTGCTTGAATGTCAGACAGCGTCACTTTGCCCGTGAACTTGGCAGACACAGGGCCAATTTTGATGGCCACACCCACGTTGTAAACGTTGGCCTCTGTTAATTCAAACTTGTCGCAACCTGGAATGCATGATTTCAAAATGCTGGGGTCATTCAATGCGTCCCAAGCTTGGGCTTGTGTGACGTGAAGTACGCGTTGTCCTTGCATGTCCATGAGGTATCTCTCCTAAAGTTTTTAATGCGATTTCAAGAGCTTAGACAAGGCACTGGCCAGTTCTTCTAAGCGCGATAAATTGTGGATGGCCAACATCCCGTTCACATGGCGATTTAACACGCTTGCTCCGGTCGCGATGGGAGCATAGCCCTCAAAACGCAGCAAAGGATTGAGCCAAAGCAAAGAACGCGTGTGCCGCTTGAGCCAAACAAGTTCCGAGTCTAGCGTTTCTGCTGTGCCCGTATCCAAGCCATCGCTGATTAACAACACCACGGTGCGTCTGCCTGTGAGTTTTTTGGCATGTTGCGCGCGAAATTGAGCCAACGATTGGCCTAACTGGGTGCCGCCTGCAAAGTCTTGAATTTGGCGGCTGGACAGCGCCAGCATGTCATCTGTGTCTCTCAGTTTGAAGGCCGGGTTGAGGTTGGTCAAGCCTGTGCCAAATGCAAACACTTGGCGCGGCGTGCTTCGGGTGGCTTGGTGCAAAAAGGCCAACAGCAAACGGGCGTAGCGCTCCATGGAGCCACTGATGTCAACCAAGATCAGCAGAGGCAGGGCTTGAGGTTTGCGTTGCATGCGTGGCAGGCGCAGCACGTCACCGTCTTGGCGCGCTGCTTGTTGCATGGTTTTGGCCCAATGCATTCGCTCGCCGCGGCCGCCTGCACGGGTTCTGCGGCCTTGAATTTGGGGCAGGGGCAACTTGACGCGCCGTGCTAATTTTTCCACCAAGTTGAACTCGCTGGCACTCAGGCTTTGAAAGTCGGCTTGCTGCAAGCGTTCGCGGTCGCTGGCACTCATGGCGGCGTCAAACTTCAGTTCATCTTCTTTGGGTTTGACGGGGTCGTTGTTTTTGTTTTTAGCGGCCAGTGCTTCTTGGACACGTGATTTACGCGGCACGCCTGGCGTGGCTGTAGGTGCTTTGGGAAGCAATTGCGAAAGTAACTGACGCGTCAGTTCTGGGTCTCTAAAGAAGGCCGAAAACATTTGGTCAAACACCACCAGGTCTTCTTGTCGGCTGACCAAGCATGCTTGAAGAGCGGCAAACAAATCGCCTTTGCGTTCAATGCCAACCAATTGGGTTGATTCAATGGCCAAGCTGATGCGCGACGCGTCAATGGGCAAGCCTGCTCGGCGCAAGGCTCTCGCAAACCCTGTGATGTTGTCACTGAGTTTGCCAGTGCGTGCATCGCCCAACAACATGGTGAAAAATTCTTAGAGGACGGTAGGGGCAGGGGCCAACAAATCGTCAAGCAAGGGCGTGATGGCTGCGATGTCCTCGCGCTGCTTGAACAAAATACCAACGGTGTCTTGTACCACTTCGGGGTCGAGTGTGAGGGTGTTCAAGGCCACCAAGGCTTTGGCCCATTCCACGCTTTCTGCAATGCCGGGTGCGCGCTGGAAGGCGCTGGCAAAAGGCTGGCTGCGCAGGCGGCCCACAAACTCTGCCACTTGCTCTGTCAGTTGTGCGCTGGCCTGTGGTACTTGCGATCGCACCACGGCCAATTCGCGCTCGCGATCGGGGTAGTCCATCCATTGGTACAAGCAGCGACGCTTGACGGCGTCGTTCAAATCGCGTGTGCGGTTGCTGGTGAGAATGGTGACGGGGGCCACTTCGGCTTTGATGGTGCCCAGTTCTGGAATGCTCACTTGGTACTCGCCCAAATACTCTAGCAAAAAAGCTTCGAAGGGCTCGTCGGTGCGATCGACTTCATCGATCAACAAGAGGGCGCCTGGCGCTTCAGTTTGAAGGGCTTCTAACAAGGGCCGTTTGACCAAGAAACGCTTTTGGTAAACCTCGCGCTCAATGTCTTGCGGCGTTGCACCAGAGCCTGATTGAGACGCCGCTGCCCGCATGTGCAGCAACTGGGCTGCATGGTTCCATTCGTAGAGAGCCTCACGTTGCTCCATGCCGTCGTAGCACTGAAGCCGAATGAGAGGGCGACCCAACACTTTGGCCAAAGCCTTGGCCAGCTCGGTTTTGCCTACACCCGGTTCGCCTTCAAGAAGTAAAGGCCGCTCTAATTTGAGGCTCAAAAAAACGGCGGTGATGAGCCGCCGTTCCGCGAAATAGCCCACGCCTTGGAGGGCCTGGGCAAGTTCGTCGATGCTTTTGAAAGTGTCTTTTGCGGTCATCCGTTCGCCTGTTTCACCGCCCTTTGGGTTTGCACGGTGATCAGGTGAGCGCGATAGGCCTTTGAAGCGTGCAGGTCGGCATTGAGATCTGTAGAGTCTACCGCGACTTTGGCGACCGCTTCAGGTGTAAAGCTGGCGGTTAAGGCGGCTTCGAGGCCTGCATGGCGGAATACGCCATTGCCTGCGCCTGTAATGGCCACGCGAGCTCCGCCAGCGGTTTGGGCTACAAACACGCCTACCAACGCAAAGCGTGAAGCTGGTTGGTTGAACTTGGCGTAGGCCGCTTTGGTGGGAATGGGGAAACTGACGGAAGTGATGATTTCACCGGCTTCCAATGCAGTGGTGTACAAGCCTTGGAAAAAGTCGTCGGCTTTGATGGCTCGCTTGTCGGTGTTGACGGTTGCGCCCAAGGCCAACAAGGCGCTGGGGTAGCACGCTGCAGGGTCATTGTTGGCGACAGAGCCACCGATGGTGCCCATAGCACGGACTTGCTTGTCGCCAATGTTGTTGGCCAATGCCGCCAAGCCAGGAATGTGGTGTTTAACGTCTGCGTTGTCGGCCACGTCTTGATGGCGTGTCATGGCGCCAATGACGATGTTGTTGCCGTCTTTTTTGACACCGGCCAAACCGCTGATGGCGGCCAAGTCAATCAAGGTTTCGGGTTGCTGCAGGCGTTGCTTCATGGCAGCGATCATGGTTTGGCCACCGGCCAAAACTTGACCACCAGCCTGCGCAGCTTTTTGCGCATCTGCCAATGCGGTGGGGCGTTCGTAGTTGAATGCGTACATGTTGAGTTCTCCGAATTTCTAATTAATGCTTGGCGGCTTGAATGGCTTCCCACACGCGGTGCGGCGTAGCAGGCATGTCAAAGTCTTTGACGCCCAATGGGGCCAAAGCGTCTAGCACAGCATTGATGACTGAAGGGGGTGAGCCAATGGCGCCCGCTTCGCCGCAACCCTTGGTGCCCAATGGGTTGGTCGTGCAAGGCGTGCACTCGTGGCCAATGGCAAACTGAGGGAAATCGTCGGCGCGGGGCATGGGGTAGTCCATGAAAGAGCCGGTTAAGAGTTGACCGGTTTCTTTGTCGTACACGCAGTTTTCCATGAGCGCCTGACCAATGCCTTGGACCAAACCGCCGTGCACTTGGCCTTCCACAATCATGGGGTTGATGATGGTGCCAAAGTCGTCGACGGCTGTGAACTTGTCAATTTTGGTGACGCCAGTTTCAGGATCAATTTCGACTTCGCAGATGTAAGTGCCAGCTGGGAATGTGAAGTTGGTGGGGTCGTAGAAAGCCGTTTCGTTGAGGCCTGGCTCCAACTTGTCCAAGGGGTAGTTGTGCGGCACATAGGCCGTGAGTGCCACGCTGCCAAATGGTATTTTCTTGTCGGTGCCCTTAACGCTGAATTCACCATTGGCAAACTCAATGTCGGCATCGCCGGCTTCCATGAGGTGGGCTGCAATTTTCTTGGCTTTGGCTTCAATTTTGTCGAGCGCGCGCATGAGGGCGGCGCCGCCAACAGAAATAGAGCGAGAGCCGTAGGTGCCCATGCCAAAGGGTACGCGACCCGTATCGCCGTGAACGATGTCGACGTTTTCAACCGGAATGCCCAAGCGCGCAGCCACCACCTGTGCAAAGGTGGTTTCGTGGCCTTGACCATGGCTGTGTGAACCCGTGAACACGGTCACGCTGCCTGTGGGGTGCACACGCACTTCACCGCACTCAAACAAACCAGCACGTGCGCCCAGGGCGCCTGCCACATTACTTGGGGCCAAGCCGCAAGCTTCGATGTAGCTGGAGTAACCAATGCCGCGCAACAGGCCCTTGGCTGCACTGGCCGCTTTGCGGGCAGGGAAGCCAGCCACATCGCCTAGTTTGTTGGCATGGTTCATGAGGGCATGGAAATCGCCGGTGTCGTACTGCAAAGCCACAGGCGTTTGGTACGGGAACTGCGTGATGAAGTTCTTGCTGCGAATGGCGTCTTGCGTCATGCCCAACTCAAAGGCTGCGCGGGACACAATGCGCTCGAGCAGGTAAGTGGCTTCTGGGCGACCCGCGCCGCGGTAAGCGTCGACTGGCGCAGTGTTGGTAAACCACGCGTCCACTTCGACATAGACCTGCGGCGTGGCGTATTGGCCCGCCAACAAAGTGGCGTACAGAATGGTGGGAACCGCTGTTGAGAACGTGGACAGGTACGCGCCCAAGTTGGCGTCGGTGTGCACGCGGAGTGCCAAGAACTTGCCGTCTTTGTCGATGGCCAATTCGGCATGGCTGGAATGGTCACGGCCGTGTGCATCGCTTAAGAAAGCTTCTGAGCGGTCGCAGTTCCACTTGATGTTGCGGTTGAGCTTTTTAGAAGCCCAAGTGAGACACACATCTTCGGCGTACAAATAAATTTTGGCGCCAAAACCGCCGCCTACATCGGGTGCAATGACGCGGACTTTGTGCTCGGGCAAGCCCAACACAAATGCGGTCATGAGCAAGCGCTCGACGTGCGGATTTTGGTTGGACACATAAAGGGTGTATTCGTCGCTGGCGCGGTTGTAGCTACCAATGGCGGCACGTGGCTCCATAGGATTGGGCGCCAAGCGGTTGTTAATCAGGTCGAGCTTGGTAACGTGTGCAGCACCTGCGAACGCAGCGTCTACAGCAGCCTTGTCGCCAATGGCCCAGTTGTAGCAATGGTTGTTGGGTGCTTCGGCGTGGAGGGCTGTGGCCGTTTTGGCCTGGCGAACATCGACCACGGCGGGCAAGACGTCGTATTCAACTTCTACCAACTCGGCAGCGTTTTTAGCTTGTTCCAAAGTTTCGGCCACCACCATGGCCACGTGGTCGCCCACGTAACGCACCTTGCCATTGGCAAGAATGGGGTGAGGCGGCTCGTTCATGGGCTTGCCGCTGGTGTCGGTAATGAGCCAGCCGCAAGGCAGGCCATTGATTTTGGCATCGACCACATCGGGGCCGTCTAGCACTGCAACCACACCAGGCGCAGCCAGTGCTGCAGTCTTGTTGATGCTTTTGATGTTGGCGTGGGCATGTGGCGAGCGCACGAACACGGCGTGCGTCATGTTGTCTAGGCGAATGTCGTCGGTGTAATTGCCAGCGCCAGTGAGGAAGCGATAGTCTTCCTTGCGACGCAAGGACTCACCGATGTGAGGAAGTTTGGAGAAATCTGATGCACCCATGATGAACTCCTTATGCTTTCATGGCAGCAGAACCTTGCTGCACGGCCTTGACAATGTTTTGGTAACCGGTGCAACGGCACAGGTTGCCTTCGAGCAACTCGCGAATTTCTGATTCGCTGGCATTGGGGTGGCGGTTGGCAATGTCGACGGCACTCATGACCATGCCGGGTGTGCAGAAACCGCATTGCAAGCCGTGGCATTCTTTGAACGCTGCTTGCATGGGGTGCATGGTGCCATCGGCTTGGGCCATGCCTTCAATGGTGGTGACCTCGGCACCTTGGGCTTGTGCGGTGAGCATGTTGCAAGACTTGACTGCACGGCCATTGACGTGAACGGTACAAGCACCGCATTGGGCGGTGTCGCACCCTACGTGGGTGCCAGTGAGTTTGAGATGCTCGCGCAGTGCGTTGACGAGCAAAGTGTTGGGGGCTGCGTCAACGGAAACTGATTTGCCGTTGACCTTCATTTGAACCTGCATGCGGGACTCCTCGGGTTGAATTCAACCTCCAGTAGATCACGCAGCAGGCTAAAAAGTGGTAAGGGCTTACCCCAATTTCAGGCTATTTTGGAAAGTTTTAACCGCCGCCATTGGTTGACCATCATTGGCACGACCATGGCCACGCCAACCAAACTGGCCGTGAGGCTAGGTGCAATCATGAGCAATGCAGCGAACAAGCAAGAAAGTTGTTCCCAGCGTTTCATTTCCACCAGCATAAATTTGCTCAAAGCGGCGGCCATGAGGGTGATGCCTAAGACGCAACCCGTGAAGGTGATGATGAAACTTTCCCACGTAAAGCCTTTGGCAACCAACAGCAGGGAGGGGGAAAACACAAACACAAATGGCACCAAAGCTTTGGCCAAGCCCAAACGGAAGGCCGTGTTGCCCGTTTTGAAGGGGTCACTGCCGGCCATTCCGGCCGCAGCATAGGCCGCCAAGGCCACCGGTGGTGTGATGTCGGCCAGTACGCCGTAATAAAACACGAAGAAGTGGGCAACCAAAGGCTCAACGCCCAAATTGACCAAAGTGGGCGCGGCCACACTCACCATGATGATGTAGGTGGCCGTGGTGGGCACACCGCAGCCCATCAAGACACACACCAAACCCGTCATGATCAAGGCTGCCAGCAAGGTGAGGGTGTTGGCAGAGGCCCAGTCAGTGGGAATAAAACCGCCCATGAAAGCAGAGATGGTTTGTGCAGCTTGGGTAATGATGTAACTGATTTTGAAGCCAACACCCGTCAGTGTGACCACACCAATGACGATGCCCACCGTGGCAGCAGCAGCGCCCACAGCCAATGCATATTTAGCGCCTGTTTCGAGTGCTTCAATCAGAACATGCGCTTCAATGCGCCCGCGCACACCGACCCAAATGTATGCCGCTGCACCCACAGCCACCGCCAACGCAAAGAGGCCTAATTTGATGGTGCTGTTGTGATTGCCAAAGTCGGAGAAGGCGATGGTCATCAAGATGACATGCATGACCACCATGAGCCCCCAGTTTTTCAACTGATTGCCACTGACTTTGGTGGACAAGCCCACAATGGCACAGGAGCTGATGCCCACGAAAGCCGCCAAGTAAGGCGTACGTCCCGAGACCAAAATGCTGATGAGCAAAGCCAAAGGAATGAGTGTAGGCCAGCGCATTTTGAGCGATTCGACCAAGCGCGGCATCTCATCATCAGTGAGGCCGCGCAAGCCATATCGTTTGGCTTCGAAGTGCACTTGCATGAAGACGCCAAAGAAGTGCATGAAAGCTGGCACCACCGATGCTGCAATGATGGTTTGGTAGACGCTGCTGCACCCAAGACCGGAGGCGTAATTTGTCCGCCAGTAGACGAAGCGGCTTCTACAGCAGCTGCAAAATGTTTTTTGTAGCCCACCCGAATCATGGCGGGAATGGTGAGTGACCCAACCGTCACGGCATTGGCCACCGACGAGCCACTCAACATGCCAAACAAGGCCGAACCAAACACACTGACTTTGGCCGGACCCCCTGCATAGCGACCTGCTAGGGAAGACGCCAAGTCCAAGAACAGTTGACCCAAACCAATGCGAGTGGCCATGACGCCAAACAACACAAAGTGGAACACATAGGTGGCCACCACACCGACCGCCACACCGTAAATACCTTGGCTGGTGAGGTACTGGTGGTTGATCATCATTGACCAGTTGGCGCCTGCGTGTTTAAGCAAACCTGGAAAGTAGGGGCCTAGCAAAGCATAGGCTGTGAAGCCAATCGCAATGAGGGGCAAGGGCCAGCCCATAGAACGTCGTGTGGCCTCTAGCAAAGAGATGAACAAGATGCTGCCCATGATGACGTCCATGTTGCTGGGGTTGCCCACGCGGAACATGAGGTCGTCAAAGACATAGGGTATGTAGAGCACGCTTAAGGCGCAAGCGCCCGCTAGGAGCCAGTCAACTAGGGGGACGCCACCTGGGTTGAGAATGGAACTTTTGACCTCTCGATCGGCAGAAGACGCGCTGAATGCGAATACCAAAAAGATCATGCCCAGTACAAAGGCCAAGTGCACACCGCGGTGCGTAATTTCTTGCAGCAAACCAAAGCCTGCTGTGTAGTAGTGAAAGGCAGACAGGGCAATTAAAAGCCATTTGACGATTTGCGTTGCAGGCGGCATGGTCGGCCGAAAGCGCATCTCGGGATCAAATTTTTCTTCGAGTTCTTGTAGCTTTTGATCGTCGGGTAGCAAGGTGGCAGCGGTCATGTGAATACTCTGGAAACTTCAAACGGTAACGGGCGAGTTAACCAGAAGTTAACTCGCCCGTTGGAATTTAACGAACGTTAAATTATTTCAAAACACCGGCTTCGCGGTAAAACT
>JBEDKQ010000064.1:0-17235 GCA_041172085.1 Pseudomonadota bacterium
GGAAAGCAAAGTGAAGCGGGGGCAGACCAAGGCGCTGCGTGGCAAGGCGCATTGGGACTGAGTCAAACCAATTGGGATTCCACCCATTTCAAGGCTTGGGTCAAGACATCGGGACCATCTGCCTGCAAAACAGTTCTGTGAGGCATCCTTCTTAACCAGGTGAGTTGCCGTTTGGCCAACTGCCGGGTGGCAAATACACCTCGATCTCGCAGCTCGTTCATGGGCATGCTGCCATCCAATGCCTCCCAAGCTTGGCGGTAACCGACGCAGCGCATGGCGGGCAAATCAATTTGCAAATCGCCTCGGGCGCGCAAACTTTTGACTTCATCTAAAAAGCCATGTGCCAACATCGCGTCAAAGCGTTGTTCAATGCGCTGGTGCAACCAAGCGCGATCGAGCGGCTCTAGGCTAAGCATGGGCACATTGAGAAAGCTAAGTTCACCCGCTTGCCCTGCTTTTGGCGCTGCTTCTAGGGCGTTGTTTTCTGTAGCCTGCAAGCCGGTGTTGCGCTGAAAACTCGAAAGCGGTTTGCCTGAAATTTTGAAGACTTCAAGCGCTCTCGAGATGCGTTGGCTATCGGCTGGCGCCAGTCGCGCAGCTGTCACAGGATCAAGCGCTTGAAGTTGCGCATGCAGGGCGGGCCAACCCGCACGTTCAGCTTCTGCCTGTATTTGGGCTCGGATGGCGGGGCTGGCTGCTGGCATGTCGTTCAAACCTTCAAGCAAGGCTTTGAAGTAAAGCATGGTCCCGCCTACCAACAAAGGGACTTTGCCTCGACTTGAAATGTCATTCACACAAGCCGATGCATCACGTGCAAATTCTGCGGCACTGTAGGCATGGAGGGGATCGCGAATGTCGATCAGGTGATGCGGCACAGCCGCTAATTCCTCGGTTGTGGGCTTTGCAGTTCCAATGTCCATGCCTTTGTAAACCAAGGCCGAATCGACGCTGATGATTTCTGCGCCCCCACGCGACTTGAGGTGAGACGCAATGGCCAGCGCCAAGCCTGTTTTACCGCTGGCAGTTGGTCCAGCAATGGCGAGTGCGCGCGATGTCATGGGCCAGGTGCAACAGGAACAGTTTGGCCCCCTTGCGTCTGCGGTGCGCGTTGAAGCCGTGGAATTTTGCGAACAGCAAAACTGCCAATCAAAGCCAAGCAAGCCGACCAGAGCATGATGCCGTTTGCCATGGCCAACAGGGGATCGGTCATGTGTGTGCCAATCCAGGTCCCCATCCCAAAGGCTACCAGCATCATTGAGAAGCCGTTGAGTGCAGACGCAGTGCCAGCCATTTCAGGAAAGGGCCCAATGCAACCACTTTGACCACAAGGTTGGTGCACGCCATGCGCCAACAAAAAGAAGTTGACTGGCAGCATCACTGCCCATGGCCCAAACCAGGTCTGTCCTGGCCCAAAATAGGCGACAAACATTAAGAGCACGCCCGCAAACAAGCTGACGAAACTTGCCAAGAACACGCAAGTTTGCACGCTGATGCGCAGCAACAGCCAGCGACAAACAAAGGTGCCAACAATGTAGGACAGTGACATGGAAACCATCAGCAAGCCATACACCGTCTTGCTCAAGGCCATGCTTTGGGTGAACACAAAGGCAGAGGTGGCCAAGAAGGTAAAAAGACCTGCGAAGGAGGCAGTCGACAGTGCGCTGTAGGCTTGGAAGGTGGGGTTGCGAACAATGTGTTTGACGGCTACCCACAAGGTTCGGGCTTGCAGTGCTTTGGGATTTTTTTGCAGCAAACTTTCGTCAAAGTAAAAGTAAATGAGCAGCCCTGTAAAGACTGCAAACAAGACCAAACTGCTGAGCGCCCAACGCCAGCCCATCAGGTCTGTCAGAAACCCTCCTACAGGCACGCAAGTGCAGGCTATCAGACCCAAACCCGACAAGGCTTGGGACATGATCTTGGCGCCTTGCACGGGCTCATACAAATCTCTAACAATGGCACGTGCCGCCATGACGCAGGCCCCCATGGCCACACCTTGGAGCGTGCGTGCCACGATCAAGGTTTCAATGTCGGGTGCGAGGGCACACGCAATGGCCGCGGCGGTGTACACCGCGATACCGCCCAACAGCACAGGCCGACGGCCCCATTTGTCGGACAAGGGACCCCAAAACAATTGGGACGTGCCAAACGCCAGCAAAAGTGCAGTCAGTGTCAGTTGTGCTTGGACCATGCTGGCCCCAAAGCCTTGGGTTAATGCGGGCAGGGCGGGCAAGTACAAGTCGGTGGTAATGGGCTGAAGGCCCAACAACAAGGCCAGCAGCAGCACCGTCATACTTTGGCTGCGAGAGTTCGATGGCAGATTATTGGACATCAGCGGCCTCGCAAGAACAAGGCGTCTAATTCACGCATGCTAACTTGGCGCCAGGTAGGACGACCGTGATTGCACTGGTCCGACCGCTCGGTGTCTTCCATTTGTCGTAGCAATGCATTCATTTCATCCAGCGTCAATTTGCGATTGGCACGCACAGCGCCATGGCAGGCCATGGTGGCCAAAATTTCGTTTTGGGCGCGTTGCACCACAGTGGCCGCGTCATGTTGGGCCAGCTCAGCCAAGACGCTGCGGGTCAATTCCACTGCATCGCCTTGTGCCAAACTGGTTGGGACAGCGCGCACAGCCAAAGTTTTGGCTGACAAAGCCGAGACTTCGAGCCCCAATTGATGCAACACTTCTGTGCAGTTTTCTGCAGTGGCCATTTCTTGTGGCGTTGCTGCAAAGGACGCCGGAATCAACAGGGGTTGGCTGGTGATATGGGTGGTGTCGAGTTGTTTTTTTAAACGTTCGTACACAATGCGTTCGTGGGCTGCGTGCATGTCCACCACCACCAAGCCTTGGCTGTTTTCAGCCAAGATGTAGACGCCTTGAAGTTGGGCAATGGCTCTGCCCAGCGGCCAATCTTGTGACGTGTCCAAGGCCTGAAAGGGCGCCACTGAATTTGTTGCAGAAGGCTGCGAAAAAGCAGGCGCACGTTCTTCTACTTGGCCGGCATTGTGGTTGCCATTGAGGTCGCTTTGGCCCCACAAAGCTTTAAGCTCTGCCATGGCTTTGGCAGAATCTTGAGAGGCATTGTTGGCACCAAATGCCATGCCGCGTTGCGTCCAAGTGTGTTGGCTTGGGGCTGGGCTGGGTGAGGAACTCAAGAAAGAGCCGCTTGCTTCTGCACCACCTTGAACTGAGCTTGAAGGGAGGGCAGACGCGCCGCCTGGCAGCAATTGCGCACGCGGCACGGCCAATGCGCGCTCAATGGCATGCCGCATGGCCTGATGCACTTCGCGGCTGTCTCGAAAGCGCACTTCAATTTTGGTGGGATGCACATTGACGTCCACACGCGTGGGATCCATCTGCAAATACAACACATAGACCGGTTGTCGCTGGCCATGCAGCACATCTTCGTAGGCACTGCGTGCGCCATGGGTGATCACTTTGTCGCGCACAAACCGGCCGTTGACATAAGCAAATTGCTGATCGGCACGCGCTCGGGCGGCATCGGGGGTGCCTGCGCGACCTCTCACATGGACAGGCCCAGTTCTGAAATCGATGTTGACCGACGAGGCCACAAAGTCCTCGCCCAAGACATCTGCCAAGCGCTGATTCCAACCGGCTTCACCAGGATGGCTGCGCCATTGCTCGACAATTTTGCCCTCATGCCAAATGGCAAACGAGACCTCGGGGCGCGCCAGCGCATGGCGTCTTACGGCTTCAATGCAATGCGCCAATTCAGTGTTTTCAGACTTCAGAAAATGTCGGCGTGCGGGCGTTGAAAAAAACAACTCTTTGACTTCGACCGTTGTGCCAATGGCGCGTGCAGCGGGTCGAACTTCTCCCGTTTGGCCATCTAAAAGGAAAGCCGTTGAGGCGCCTTCGGTCCGAGACAGCAGACTCATTTCAGAAACGGAATTGACCGCAGCCAGAGCTTCACCGCGAAAGCCCATGGTGGCCACCGATTCCAAGTCTTCTAAGCTGACAATTTTGCTGGTGGCATGGCGTTTCAAAGCCACCGGTCTAAGCTGACAATTTTGCTGGTGGCATGGCGTTTCAAAGCCACCGGTAATTCTTCAACAGGGATGCCGCATCCATCGTCTTCCACGGAAATAAGCCTGACGCCGCCACCCAAAAGGCGCAGGGTAATGTGGCGCGAACCGGCATCCAAGGCGTTGTCAACCAACTCCCGCACCACTGAAGCAGGGCGCTCAATGACCTCCCCAGCGGCGATTTGGCTAATCAGCACATCGGGAAGTTCTCGAATGGTTCTGCGGGTTTGAGGCTGAGTCATCCTCAAATTGTAGGTGTTCCGGAAGACTGGGATAATTGAACCATGGACACTTTGTTGCAACTCTTAGACTTTGTACTTCACGTTGACCGCTATTTACAAGCGTTTGTGGAAAATTACGGCATGTGGGTCTATGCCTTGCTCTTTTTGATCATCTTTGTAGAAACCGGCTTGGTCGTCATGCCTTTTTTGCCTGGCGATTCCTTGTTGTTTGTGGTGGGCACCTTGTGCGGTACCGGCTTGATGAGCCTGCCGCTGGTCATGGGCTTGCTGGTGGCGGCCGCTATTGCCGGCGATCAGGTCAACTATCGAATCGGTCGATATTTTGGCCCCAAGGTTTTTCAGTGGGAAAACTCGCGCTTTTTCAATCGTGCCGCCTTTGACAAGGCCCATCACTTTTACGAAACCTATGGGGGCATCACCATCGTACTGGCGCGTTTCATGCCCTTCATTCGCACTTTTGTGCCCTTCGTGGCAGGTGTGGCGGCCATGACGCCCTCGCGTTTTGTGGCTTATAACGTTTTAGGCGCGCTCATTTGGGTTTGCGGTCTCACCACGGCCGGTTACCTGTTTGGCGAAACTGACTTTGTCAAAGCCCACCTGAGTCAAATCATTTGGGCCATGATTTTCGTACCCGGTTTGTTCGCCTTGTTTGGCATTTGGCGTGCTCGCAAAACGTAAAATTGGGGCATGACAGACAACATACAGCAAACATGAAACAAACACCGCAGGCTGGTCGGGCCCCTCGCATTGTCACAGCGGGCGAGGCGCTGATTGACTTGGTTTCCCAAGCCGATGGCAATTTTCAGCCATGTTTGGGGGGTGCCGTGTTCAATTTGTCACGCGCGTTGGCCAGGCAAAACGTGCCCACGCTGTATCAAAATCCGCTGTCCAGTGATCGTTTTGGTAGACAACTGGCCCAGGCCTTACTAGACGATGGCGTTCTTCTGGCCAAGCCAAATGCCGTTGCCCAAACGACATCCTTGGCTGTAGTGGCTTTGAACGAAGATGGTCACCCTGACTATGCTTTTTACCGAGAGGGTGTTGCCGATCGTCAAATCAGTGCATCTTCTTTGAACGCCGTGTGTCAGGCCCAGCCCCAACTGGAAATTGCCTGTACCGGTTGTTTGGCCCTTGACCCTGCAGACGCCCACCATTATTTGCCTTGGTTGCAAGCGCAAAAGGATGCCGGCAAATGGATTGTGGTCGATGTCAATTTGCGTCCCTCCGTCATGCCCGACTTGCCCAAGTACCGTGCGCATGTTTTGGAAATGGCCAAACTGGCCGACGTGCTCAAAGCCAGCGACGAAGACTTGGCCCATCTGCAACTGCCGGGTGCAAGTGCTTTAGAACAAGCCAAGCATTTGATGCACATGGGATCGGCCCAGTGGATGGCCTTAACCTTGGGTGCGCAAGGCGCATGTTTGTTGGTTCGCCAAGGCGCCGAGTTGAAAGTTTTCAAAGCCCAAGAAGCTGCACCCGTCAAAGTGATAGACACCGTAGGTGCTGGCGATAGTTTTCTGGCGGGCATGTTGGCCTGTGCCTTGCATCATGCAGATGCGCTCGAAGCGCACGCAAACTTGAAGTCATGGGCTCAACGAGCTTCGGACAGCACCTTGCAAGATGTGCTGTGCCATGCCCTGGCCAGTGCCACATTGGTGGTCATGCGACGCGGTTGCGATCCTGCACGTTGGGACGAAGTGCGCGCCAGAATGCAGGCGTTTCCTGCAGTTTAAACAGTGTTCATTAGGCCTGTTTTAAGTTGATCGCTTGCGTGCTAAAGGTGGATTGCGTTCAAAGTATTTTTGCAAGCCCTTGACCAAGGCATCGGCCATGCTGTTTTGGTAGTTGGGGTCGGACAGTTTGGCTTCTTCATCCGGATTGCTGATGAAGGCTGTTTCAACCAAGACACTGGGGATGTCGGGCGCTTTTAACACAGCAAACCCCGCTTGTTCCACCTTGGGTTTGTGCAGTCTGCCAACCACGCCAATTTCTCTGAGAATGGCGCCGCCCAAATTCAAACTGTCTTTGATTTGAGCAGAAGTGCTCATGTCGAGCAAGGCTTGTTGAACTTGCGAATCTTTCACCCCCAAGTTCATCCCGCCAATCAGGTCGGCTTTGTTTTCTTGTTGGGCCATCCAGCGCGCTGCACTGCTGGAGGCTGCACCATGGCTCAAGGCAAAAACGCTGGCGCCTTGTGCGTTGGGAGTAAAGAAGGCATCGGCATGCACGCTGACAAACAAATCGGCCTGTACCTTGCGAGCTTTTTGAACGCGCACATGCAAGGGTACAAAGTAGTCGGCATCGCGCGTCAGGTAAGCCCGCATGGGACTGCCCTTGACCGAGGTGGCATTGATGCGATCGCGCAGTTTCAAGGCAATTTGCAAAACGACATCTTTTTCTTTGGTGCCATTGGGGCCAATGGCACCCGGGTCTTCGCCACCATGGCCGGCGTCAATGGCCACCACGATCAAGCGGTCTGTGATGGGCGCAGGGGTTGTGACGGGTGGACTGGTTGATGCGCCGGCTGTTGCGCCGGTTGTTGCGCTTTGCGGGTTGGTTTGAGCGCTGTTTGCTTGCTTGTTGAGCCAGTCGCTTAAGGGGTCGTTGCTTTGGGTTCTTTCAGCAATCCAACTTTCCAAGGGGTCGACGGGTGTCGTGGGATAAAGGTCCATGACCAAACGGTGTTTGTAGTCACCTACTGGCGTTAGGGCAAAAACTTGTGGCTGAACAGCTTGCTTCAAATCGAACACCATGCGCACCACACCAGGACTGTTTTGTGCCACGCGCACGCCTGTGATGTTGGGATCGTCAGGTTTGATTTTGCCCACCCATTCCTTGATGGAAGGGTTGAGCTCCAGCCCTTCAATGTCGATGGCCAAACGCGGCGGGGAGGGAACGAAGGTGTATTTGGTTTTCAGGGCAACGTCTGATTCCAAGGTAACGCGTGTGTAATCTCTGGCAGGCCACACGCGCACCCCTACCAAACTGGCACCTTTGCTGATGTCAGCCCAGCCTAGCATCAATGCCAGGCTAGACGCCTTGAGCCAATCACGTCGCTGAATGTGCATGGCCTGAAGCGTTGGGTGGCAGAGCCGTTAGAAGCCCTTGAAGTAATTGGTGGCCTGTCGGCGTGCTGGCCAAGACTTGAACATGACGGGCATCGTGATGGTCCACTGCCAGTGTCAATTGCAGATCGGGCGTGGGCAGCATGCCTTGCGCTTGCTTTGGCCATTCGGCAAGTTTGAGCCCAGTGCTGGCAAACAAATCTCGAAACCCAGCTTCTTCAAATTCTTGGGGATCGTTAAAGCGGTAGAAATCGAAGTGCCAAATGGCCATGGCTTGTTGGCCCATGGGGTGACGGCCTTCATGCGGTTCAACCACCGCATAAGTAGGACTTTTGATGCGACCCTCTACCCCGAGGGCTTGCAACAAATGCCGGACAAAAGTGGTCTTGCCTGCACCCAAATCACCCACCAATTCAATGTAAGCGTTTTGCACCGCTGCTTGCTGCGCCAAAGCTTGCGCAAATGTGCGCGTTGCAGATTCATCCGGCCAAAGCCAATGCGCCATGCCATGAGGCTCGGGAGTTCCTACAATCGCTGGGTGAACACCGCTCATCAAACTCTTTCTATTGCATCGCCTTCGGGTCCTTTGGACACAGCGGCTTTGTGGTCTGAGCTACAAACAGCAGCCCTGGATCTGGGATTTTCTCAAATTGGCGTGACAGGTGTGAATTTGTCCGAGGCCGAGCCGGGATTAGAGGCTTGGCTGTCGGCAGGTTTTCACGGCACCATGAACTATATGGCAAGCCATGGCTTAAAGCGCGCCAGGCCAGCAGAATTGGTGCCAGGCACGGTCAGTGTCATCACGGTAAGAATGGACTACTTGCCTGGCAATGTGGCGCAACTTTCTGCTGAATCTGCTTGGCAAGCGCTAGAACAGGTTCAACAGGGCGTGGTCTCGGTGTACGCACAGGGCCGCGACTATCACAAAGTCATGCGCACTCGACTGCAGAAATTGCAAGCGCGAATGGCCGCGTTGGTGGGACCGTTTGGACACCGCGTGTTCACCGATTCTGCCCCAGTGATGGAGGCAGAATTGGCGGTGCGCAGCGGGCAGGGCTGGCGCGGTAAAAACACCTTGGTGTTACAACGCGATGCGGGCTCCTTTTTCTTTTTGGGCGAGCTGTTTGTAGACATGGCCTTGCCATTGACCAAAGCCGTGACCGATCACTGTGGATCTTGCACAGCTTGTCTCGATGTTTGCCCCACGCAAGCCATTGTGGCGCCCTACAAATTGGATGCCAGACGCTGCATCTCTTACCTCACCATTGAACACGCAGGACCCATTCCGCTTGAGTTCAGGCCCCTGATCGGCAACCGTATTTATGGATGCGACGATTGCCAGTGGGCTTGTCCTTGGAACAAGTTTGCAAAGCGCAGCCCGTTGCCAGACTTTGAATCACGCCAAGCGTTGACGTCGCCTTCATTGGCCGACTTGCTGGCTTGGGATGAGCCTACTTTTTTACGCATGACAGAAGGCAGTGCCATTCGGCGAATTGGCCATGCGCGTTGGGTGCGCAATGTCGCCCTGGCCGCTGGCAATGCTTTGTCAAAAGCAGCCAGCCTTTCGGAGGCTGAGCAGCTAGCCCTGATTCAAGGCCTCAAGTTGTGGCAAAACCACCCCGATCCAGTCGTGCAAGAACAAGTGGCTTGGTCTTTGCAGCAAGTCGCTTAGAAGCTAAGGTTGCGTAGCACGCCGAGGGCAAAGGGCAGGCTGAGCATGCCCAGCAAGGTTGAAAGGGTTACAAGACCCGCAACATAGGGACCGTTGTAGCCCATGCGTGCCGCCAATACATAGCAGGTGGAAGCGGTTGGCAAGGCAGAAAAGATGAGCAACACGGTGGTTTGCAAAGGCGTCAGTTGGAAAAATTGTGCCAGACCCCAGGCCAAACAAGGCAGCACCAAATGCTTGAGCATGAGAACCAATGAGCCCAATAATTTGCCCTGATTCAAGGCTTTGAATTCCATGCCAGCGCCTGCCGACATCAAACCTAATGCCAAAGAGGCGGCGCCAATGCGCGTCAGGGTGGGGGCCATGAAATCTGGAATGTGAAAGCCCAGTAAATTAAAGGCCAAGCCACTGGTGGTTGCCAAAATCAGGGGGTTGCGAATGAGCTCACGGAAGAAGCTGTTTTCGCCATGTCGCGCCATGGGCCACACAGCCCCCACATTGAACATGGGCACACAAAAGCCAATCAAGACGGCAATCAGTAAAAGCCCTTCAGAACCCGCCAATCGCTCTACCAAAGCCAGGGCGATGAAGGAGTTGAAGCGAAAGGCAATTTGGGCACTGGCTGCATGGTCGCGGCGGTCAAGATGTCTGCCAAGCCATGGCCAATAGGGCAGGGTGTAGGACAGCAAAATGGCACAAAAGCCCATGCCAACGCCTGCAAACAAAAAGTTTGAAGTGGCCTGAATATCCAAGGGGCTTTTCACGATGGAGTGAAACAGCAAAACGGGGAATAAAAAATAATAGACCAAGAACTCAACCTGTTGCCAAACAGGGCGATTCAAACCTGTGTAACGGCATAAAAAATAACCGCACAGGATGAGGGAGAAGTCGGGTAAGAGCAGTTGGGCAAAATTCACCCCCTAAGCATAACGGCAGTCTTTGCTGTTTCTGGCTTCTAAGTTGTAGCGATAATGCTTATGATGTTGATCAGTTGATCAGTTGAACAGAGGAGTTGAAATGAACCGTCGTACAAGTTGGGTAGCACTTGCCTCGTTGTTGGCAATCAGTGCCAGTGGCACTGTGTTTGCGCAGGCTTACCCCAATAAAGTGATCAAGCTGCAGGTGCCATTCGCGCCCGGCGGCACAACCGACATTGTGGCTCGGGTGATTTCAGAACCTTTGGGCAAAGCCTTGGGGCAGTCGGTCATTGTCGAAAACAAAGCGGGCGGCGGCGGTGTGGTGGGTGCCACAGAAACTGTTCGCGCCACCCCCGATGGCTACTCATTGGGCATGGCCACAGTGTCTACAACAGCGGCCAACCCTGCCATCAATCCTAAAAATCCGTACAACCCCATCACGGATTTCACGCCTATCATCAACATTGCGGCCACGCCCAATGTGATTGCGGTGCATCCTAGCTTTCCAGCGCGCAACTACAAAGAATTTGTGGCCGAGTTGAAGAAAAATCCTGGTAAATATTCATACGCATCTTCCGGTACAGGCGGAATTGGCCACTTGCAGACAGAGTTGTGGAAAAGTTTGGCGGGCGTGTTCATCACGCACATTCCTTACCGCGGTGCTGGACCTGCTTTGAACGACACAGTGGCAGGCCAGGTTCCGATCATCTTTGACAACATGCCTTCTGCGTTGCCCTTCATTCAGACAGGCAAATTGATCCCTATCGTGGTGGCCGCACCTCAGCGTCTGACACAGTTGCCCAATGTACCCACTTTCAAAGAGGTCGGTTTGGAGCCAGTCAACCGCATGGCCTATTACGGCATCTTGGGTCCCAAGAACTTGCCCAAAGAAGTGGTTGACAAGGTCAGCAATGGCGTGAAGAAAGCACTGGAAGATCCGGCAGTGCGCAAGCGCATTGAAGACACAGGCTCTTTGATCATTGCCAACACGCCCGATCAATTTGCGGCACAAATTAAAGCCGAGTTTGAGGTCTACAAAAAAGTGGTAGACGATCAAAAACTCAAACTGGACTGATGTCGCCTGACAGTCAAGCCGCCATCGATCGCTTTGTCGATGCGGTTTGGCTCGAAGATGGTTTGTCTGCCAACACGCTGGCAGCCTACCGCCGAGATTTGTCAGCGCTGGCCACTTGGTTACAGCAAACCAGTGGCACAACGCTAGATGCTGTGCAAGAGATGCATTTGCAATCGTATTTTGCGGCGCGTCACAGTCTCTCAAAAGCCACCTCTGCCAACCGCCGTCTGACGGTCTTCAAGCGCTACTACCGCTGGGCGCTAAGAGAGCGCATTGTGCAAGTCGATCCAACGCTCAGAATGTTGGCGGCCAAACAAGCCTTGCGTGTGCCCAAAACTTTGTCTGAGGACCAAGTCGATGCCTTGTTGACTGCACCCGATGCCAACACAGCATTGGGTTTGCGCGACAAAGCCATGCTTGAACTGTTGTATGCCAGTGGCTTGCGGGTGTCGGAGCTGGTCAAGCTCAAAACTTTGCATGTCTCTTTGAACGAAGGCATCTTGCGCATCATGGGCAAGGGCAGCAAAGAGCGGCTGGTGCCGTTTGGGGACATGGCCCGAGACAGCTTGGTCAATTACATGCAAAACGGTCGCAGTGCTTTGCTTGGCGCCAAACAAACAGACGACTTGTTTGTGACGGCCAGTGGCCCCAAAGCGGGCACTGCCATGTCGCGCATCATGTTCTGGGGTTTGATCAAAAAGTACGCCGTGATCGCTGGCATCACAGCGCCCTTGTCGCCGCACACCTTGCGGCACGCGTTTGCCACGCATTTGCTGAACCACGGCGCCGATTTAAGGTCGGTTCAGGTGCTGTTGGGGCATGCCGATATTTCGACCACCACCATCTACACCCATGTAGCGCGTGAGCGCTTAAAGAACTTGCATGCGCAGCATCACCCAAGAGGGTGAAGAATTGAATTTCGGGTATTGCGTAAGTTTTTGAGACTTCCGATCCTCTAAGCTTGAAACACCTGAGAAATTCAGTTGGGAGGCTTATGAAACGGTTATTTCAAAACTTTGTACTCTTTTTTGCCTTTGCTGCGGCTTCATTTGTGCATGCCGCGGTTCCAGACCCGGTAGACCCTCGCGAGTCTGTCAATTACACCTTCGATCAGCGCATGGCTCAGACCAAGCAGCTGCATGCCAAATTAAAGGAGGCAAGTGCTGCAGAGCGATTGATGTACTTTGACAAGTCCTTGGAAGCTGTCAAGAAGTTATCGGCAGAAGAACGTCGAGATTTGAGTGAAAAGTTCAAATCGCAGTGGAAAAAGTTGACGGATGATCAAAAGAAGCATGTGAAGCAAGAAGCGCGTAATTACATCACTTCATTGCCGGATGCAGAACGCAAAGAATTGAAGCGACGCAGAGAGCTGATGCTGGAATTCATGTCGCCTGAGGAGAGAAAGCATTGGCCTTGATTCCACTGCTTAGCTTGAAGTGAACTTGAATGAATGACGTTTCTTCTTGGATGGCTGAAAGGGAGCTTCTTCGCCTTTCAAGGCAGGGTCATGTTGAGGCCGCCAAGGGTTTGATGAACCTCTTAATCAAACCTGCGCACGCACTGGCCTGGCGAATCTTAAGAGATCAAGACGCTGCTGAAGAAGTAGTCCAAGAAGCTGTGTTGCAACTGTGGCGGTCAGCTGAACAATTCGAAGGTAAATCATCTCTGAGAACCTACTTTAGCAAAATTGTGATGCGTGAATGCCATGCCTTCATTCGACACAACAGAAGTCACGAAGACATTGACACCTTGGACTCAGCGGATGAGGTGATGTCTGATTTTCAAATTGATCTTCGTCTCCACCAAGAAATTATTCACCAAGCCCTAGAGGCACTTTCAAGCAATCAGCGCATGGCTTTGGTTCTATGGGCATTCCACGACATGACTGCTGTTGATATTGGGCAAGTCTTGGATCTGAAAAAAAATGCAGTTGATCAATTGCTCTGGCGGGCAAAAAATGCATTGCGTGAAAAATTGACTGAAAGATGATGATGCAAGAAGAAATTGAAAAACAGGCAGTTCGCAATCTGATTCAATTGGATGCGGAACCGACCATGCGACCAGATTTTCAAGACAAGATGACCAAGGTTTGGTTAGACAAGTCGATGGCGCAAAAGCTTGAGAATCAGCAACCCAGGGACATCCAAGTACTTGCGTTTTTGTCTCAGCATTGGGCCTGGGGCATGACCTTACTTGTATCCATGACCTTGGGTTTTTGGTATTGGCACCACCTGCATGAGATGGAAGAATTGCGACAGTTTGATGTGTTGTTGGAGTTCTCTATGGGAACACTATGAAGCTCAACATATTTTCTCCAGCTAGTTTCTTGGCAGTATTCATGAGTGCTTTGATCTCGGCATGTGGCGGTGGTACCGCGGAGATTTCGCAAACTACGACACCCACGACACCCACGACACCCACGACACCCACGACACCCACGACACCCGATCCCGTTGTGGTCAGCGCATTTACGCTGACCAGTTCCGAAGTGGGCCAAGACGGCCTTCTCGCATCCGATGTGACCTGTGATGGATCTGGTTCTAGCCCGTCCTTGTCTTGGCGAAATGCACCTGTTGGAACAAAGTCATTTGCGTTGTTGATGAGCACTGACCCTGGGGATGGCGTTTTGAAATACAACTGGGTGAATTACAACTTGCCTGCTTCGTTGACAGGATTGTCCAAAAACTCGGTGCTGGTGGGTACCTACGGCGCAGGAAGTGATGGCCCTACATTGGCTTATCAGCCGCCATGCTCACAAGGCCCTGGCTTGAAGAAATACAAATTCACTTTGTATGCGCTATCTTATCCAACGCCACTGAAAACAGCGACAAGTGCAGTAACGGGCATTGACTTACTGAGTTTGATGGCAAATGGCATTTTGGGGCAAGCCACGCTGGAGGCTGGCTACTCAAGAACAAGTGCCTCAACAGGTGCTTCAAACGCATGTCAATGGGTGCGCAACTCAATTCAAGCCAGCGCCCAAGTGCCAGTTAGTGTCAATTGTGATGCCCAGTATGCTTATGTGAGCTCTAAGGGCCTTCCTTCACACGCCATGATGAATGGCATTACAGCCACCAACTTACAGGTGCCAACTGCCCAAAACTTTTGGGGCTCGAATGGGTGGCGAATTCCATTGACACCCGAATTGGCTGTCAATCCTGTGTCTGCTGTCGATGGGCCCATCGGCATTGCAGTCAATGGCGTCCCTATTTTTAACCCGTGTAAGCAAGGAGGGTGTCAGAACGGCGATACCAAAGTCTTGGGTGAATTGGACATTTGCAATGGCCATGCTGGCAGGGCGGATGATTACCACTACCATGCTGCGCCCATTTGTTTGATGGCCAATAAACCGGACAGCTATTGGAACACTCACCCTGTCGGCTGGGCCTTGGATGGTTATGGGATTTTTGGATTCAACAATGCGGATGGCCAAATTGCAAGTCGCGATGGAGTCTGCGGGGGTAACACCAGCATTGTCAGCAATGCACCCTCTGGCTACAGCTATCACGTCACTTCAACATCGCCCTATATTTTGTCTTGCTTCCGCGGTGTGCCAAGCCCAGACTTGGCCAATCAAGCGGCAAAGTTTTCACCCATGCGACAACCGCCAGTCACCCCTTTTGGTGTCTCCAACATGAGTTTGTCAACAGACAATGCCGATTCATTTCAAGTGCTGGAATTCACAACGGAAAAATCTTTTGTGAGTACCGAGACAGGCAAAGACACTTATACAAATTCAGCGGGCACCTACAAAATTAGATACAAGGCACTGGCAGATATTGACTTGCAAACTGCATTGGCCAAGACTGAGAACAAAGGCAAGTCACTGTGTTGGGCGTTTCAATTCAAAAATGGTGCTGGTGCAGTCAGTCAACCTGATGTGATTTATTGCAAATGAATTACACAAGAAACTTACATTCAAATTGGCTGCTTTGGATGGTCAATGCGCTTTGTTGTTGCTCGATTTGGCTATGCACTTTTACCATGGCCAATGCACACGAAGTAGCGTCAACCAGGCTGAGTCTTGTGCAAAGAGAGGCTTCGCATGTTTCTGCCACTTTTTATGTAAGCCCACAAGATTTTTTCAAGCCGATTCTTGATGGGCAAATCACTGCACAAACGGTCTACATGCATCTTGCGAGCCTAGATGATGATGCCTTTGCAGATTTGTACTCAAAAGCTCAGACGCTCTATCAACAGAAAATCAGTTTTAAATTGAACAAAGACAAGCAAGCACATCTGAGTAATTGGCAATTCGCCTCTTGGCAGTCTGTGAAGCGGCAAATTCAATTGGACTTGGCCCAACAACTGGTAAATCCGAACATGCATGCGCACATAGAGCCCGTTCAATTCAGTGTTCAATTGACTGGTAAAACTGAATTATCTGTTGTCCAACCCAAGCTCCCTTCGCATTGGGGCAAAGTTTTGGTGATCGCTAGCAAGCCTCAACAAAGGTGGGTTGACAGTACTGAAAGTTCCCAATGGATCAAATTTTGAATTGGCGTTTTAATTTCACTTTATTGGCCCTGTGTGCAACTTTGGCCTCATGTGGTGGTGGAGGCGGTAGCGCACCAGTTGCAACCGCAGACAACGCAACCCCATCTTCTTCAGGCTCCGGTACAGCAGTTGTCAATCCATTGCCACTGGATGTTGTTGCAGGATCATTCAATGGAACTTGGGTGATGGGCTCGCCCACACCAGATTCAATCACTTTCAATGTGCACAGCGCAGATCAGCAGGGCTTTGTTGCAATTGAGTTTGGAACCAGCAGTCTTCAATACGATCAGCAATTGGCCCCAGTCCAGCTTCAGATGGACAAGCCGCTTGAAATGATGTTGACCAATTTGAAAGCGGGTACGCGATATTTTTATCGATTGCGATTTCAAGCCAGCAATACCAAGGATGTGGTGGTCACGCCTGAATATGAATTTCAGACCGCCAAGCCAGCTGGACAAGCCTTTGTTTTTGCCATTCAGGGTGATTCGCATCCCGAGCGGCTCAAAACACAATTTGATGCCGATTTGTACAAGCGTACGCTGCTGCGCGCAGCGGCAGACAAACCCGATTTCTACATATTGAGTGGCGATGACTTTAGCGTCGACACGCTCAATCCAGACACCATCACTGCAGCCCAAGTGAGGGAACGTTATACCTTGCAAAGACCCTATCTGAATCTGATTGGCCGGACCTCCCCGCTGTATTTGGTCAATGGCAACCATGAGCAGGCTGCCCGATATTTGTTAAATGGTACGCCTAACAATGTGGCTGTCTGGGCGCAAAACGCAAGGAATTCTTTGTATTCACAACCGGCGCCCAATTCTTTTTATTCTGGCAATTTAGAGCAGGTTCCTTTCATTGGTTTGTTGCGCAATTACTTTGCATGGAATTGGGGTGATGCACTGTTTGTGGTGATCGATCCTTACTGGGACTCACCCGTTCCGGTGGACAATCAATTTGGTGGAACGACCAAACGATTGAGTATGTGGGATGTCACCCATGGCGATGCACAATACAACTGGCTTAAACGCACGCTAGAGCAAAGCAAGGCCAAATACAAGTTTGTGTTTGCGCACCATGTCATGGGAACCGGGCGCGGGGGCATTGAGTTGGCCAAATTATGGGAGTGGGGAGGCGCCTTGGGCAACGCCCATCCATCAACTCATGGTGGCCAACAAAGTCAGTATTTTCTTCCAAGGGCATGATCACATTTGGGTCCGCCAAAAGCTGGATGGCGTGACCTACCAAACTTTGTCTCAACCTGCAGACCCCAATTACACCCTGTGGAATGCAGATGCTTACCTCACGGGCGATAAGTTTCCAAACACGGGCTACACACGCGTGAGTGTGAGCCCCAACCAAGTCAAAGTTGATTACGTCAGAACTTACCTCCAAAAGGACGAAGGTCCCGGTAAGGTTCATGGCGAGGTCGCCTTTACCTACACATTACCTTGAGGTGGTCTGATGGTATTTCAATCATTGCGCTTGAGCTTTTTGATCTTTGTGTCCGTTGTGTGTGTCAGTTGCGGCGGGGGGAGTGGAGGTGTCACGGCCGCAGGCAGTGTTACAACGCCTACCGTGACGACACCAGTTGTACCAGATACCACGCAGGTCTTTGAAGGCAATATTTTGTTGGCGGCTCCGACTGAAACAAGCATCAAAATGCTCTTGCTGACCCCACGTTCTGGTACCGTTAGCGTGGCGTATCAATCTAACTTGGCGA
>JBEDKQ010000065.1:0-16195 GCA_041172085.1 Pseudomonadota bacterium
GGTGAAATGGTTTATCAAATTGGCGTCATTGCGTCACAAGGCGATGGCGCTCAGGTGGTGGTGAAATAACGCAAGGGCCTCGATGGCCTGAGCCTGGCTGCCGATCAGCCAATTCATGTTTGCAAGGACGCCAATCGGGCACGAATGATGTCAACATCAGCGGCGTTAACTGACTGGCTGACGTAAGCACTTAAATCATCTCGGGCTTGATCATTCAAGCCCATTGCCATGAAGGCTAATCCGCGATCACGTCTTTCATACAGTGCGTCAGGGTTGAGCACTATCAATCGATCCAAGACACATTTCAAGCGAGGCCAATCATTCTGACTTGAAAAAATTTCCTTTAGGTTTCTAAGCATTCTGGTCAGGATTTCTCTGGGCGCGGCAGGCTGTAAATACAAACCCAGCGGTGTGTCTGATTCTTGATCATCTGCACTGACCATTCGAAACGGCGACAACTGTTCAGACAAACGCTCTAGCCCCAACGATTGCCCTGTCAATGGATCCAACACCACCAAGCCTTCTGGCAATGTGACCTTGACCAAGAAATGTCCAGGAAATGAAACACCTTCTGCTTGAAGACCCAGTCCTTGTGCCAACTCCAACCAAATCACAGCAATCGAGATGGGAATCCCTCGACGCGTTCTAAACACTTCGTTCAAGTAACTGTTTTCAGGTGCGTAGAAATTGTTGGCATTGCCTGAGAAGCCCAATTCTTGATAGAAAAACTGGTTCAACACAGTCAACTGCTGGATCGGCTGTGCTTCGCGTTTTAAGCGCCGCTTCAAACGAACCAAGAGTGCATCACAAGTTGCCAGCACAGCCTGAACGTCCAACGAAGGCTCTTCATCCTGTGCAATAGCAGCTGCAGCCTCCAATAAGGGAAATTCAGTGTCCGACGCCACCAAACTGGTGAAGTAAGTCAATGGCGTGACGGGGCGCACTTGCAGATTCACAGCTCAACCCTTGATCATCGTCTGAGAAAAGACTTCAAACGCAAGCCACTGATGCGCAAGCAGCCAAAATAAAGAGCGGCCGAGGAAATCAAAACCAAGGCCATCATGCCCAAACGAAATAAGGCTTGTTGCCGCCCTGCTAGCCAATCAAATTGATGTGTCGCATAGGTTAAAAAGCCGGCAAGCACAAGGCTTGCAACCAGCACTTTGGCGCCGAACAAACCCCAACCTGGCAAAGGTGTGTAGCGACCTTTTTTGACGAGGCCAACATACAGCCATGTTGCATTCAACAAGGCTCCTAAACCAATGGAAAGGGCCAGCCCCGCATGCGCCAGATATGGCACCAGCACAAGATTCAGGAGCTGGGTAAAACACAGCACAATCACTGCAATTTTCACGGGTGTTTTGATGTCTTGACTGGCGTAATAACCTGGCGCCAATACCTTGATGGCCACCAACCCCAACAAGCCAACCCCATAGCCCGTCAAGGCCATGGTGGTCTGCTTCACATCCTGATCTGTAAAAGCCCCGTAGTGATAAAGCACCGAGATCAGGGGTTGCGAAAACGTGAGCAACGCCACTGCGCAAGGTAAAGCCAACAGCAAAACCAAGCGCAAACCCCAATCGAGCATTGCGCCATATTCAGCCTGATCGCCGTTAGCGCGCGCAGCAGCCAATTGCGGCATCAGAACTGCACCCAACGCAACACCCAAAATGGCAGTTGGAAACTCCATCAATCGATCTGCGTAGGTTAACCAACTGACGCTACCAGGCGCCAAATGAGAGGCAATTTGGGTGTTGATCAACAATGAAATTTGGGCCACTCCGACACCCAACAGGGCGGGCAACATAAGGCTTGCAATTTGACGAGAGGCAGGGTCATTCCAAGCCTGCTGGATTGCTTGCCAAGTAACACCAATTCGGGGCAGTAAGCCCAATTTGACCAGTGCAGGAATTTGTAGCGAGAGTTGCAATACCCCACCCAACATGACGCCAGCCGGCAAGGCAAAAATTGGCTGAATGCCTTGCAACTTAAACCACGGCGCCAACCACCAAGCCGCACCAATCATGGACAGATTCAGCAACACAGGTGTAGCTGCAGGCACTGCAAAGCGCTTCCATGTATTCAGAATGCCGGCTGACAGCGCTACCAATGACATGAAGGCAATGTAGGGAAACATCCAGCGGGTCATTTGCACAGCCGCTGCATAGGAATCAGGCTGTTGTTGCAAGCCACTGGCCATGGCCCACACCAAAAAAGGCGCAGCAGCGACACCCAGAATGCTCAAGAGCAAAAGTGCCCAAGCCAACAAAGTGGCAACATGGTTGATGGCCACTTGGGTTGCAGCATCACCATTTTGGGCCTTGCTGGCAGCCAACACGGGAACAAACGCTTGACTGAAAGCACCTTCTGCAAACAAACGTCTGAATAAATTTGGAATACGAAAGGCTACATTAAAAGCATCCGTAAGCGCACTGGCCCCAAAAGCAGAGGCGATCAACAACTCCCGCACCAATCCCGTGATGCGGGAAGCCAAGGTCCAAAGCGAAACAGTAGAAGCGGATTTAAGCAAGCTCACGGTGAGAGTGTAGCGAGTGAATGGCCAAGCTGTCAGGGCCCTAGGCGAAGCCATATTTTGGCTGTTACAATAGTCGGCTTTGCTAACATCATCCTCAGACAATTAGGATACATAAAATGGCTTCTGGAAAACCCAAGAAAAAGAACCCCCGCCTGGCATCAGGCCGTAAACGCGCACGTCAAGACGTGAAACTGAACGCAGCCAACACTTCACTGCGCTCAAAATACCGCACCGCCGTCAAGAACGTTGAAAAAGCTGTTCTGGCCGGTGACAAAACCAAAGCAACTGAACTGTTTGCAAAAATGCAAGCTGTTGTGGACACCATTGCCGACAAAGGCATTTTTCACAAGAACAAGGCAGCTCGCGATAAGAGCCGCTTGTCAACCAAGGTGAAAGCCTTGGCAATCGCCTGATCAATTGATCACCAGCCCGGCACCCTTCAGGGTTGCCGCCGTTTGAAACGGGTGCGCTGTTAGCAAAGAAAAGCAAAAAGCCGTCTTAGGACGGCTTTTTTGTGGGCGGTTAAAACCCAAGCGAAACAGGCGCTTGTGTTGCAACTTGGCAAACAAGTTATTTGGGTGGGTTGGGTAGCAGACAAGCCTCAGACACTTGTAGATTGTTGTCTTTGGCAAAGTTCATGAGGAAGTCCCAGGCCATGGGCTCGTATTCCCGCAAATCGATGTGAACGATGACGCACTTGATGCCACCCAAGGTTTGGGGAATACACCAAGGCGAGTAGCTCAAATGACTGCCAGGTGTGGCACCACCGGGACGAAACTGCCCCATCACCCCCGCCAAACGCTCAGCCCAATCACTGGGTCTGAATGTGCGGCCTTCCAAGGTAATTCCTTGAATCAAGACTTCTTTGGCGTTGTTGGAAACCATCGATCAGAGGTTAGGTAATTTGACGGGCAAGCATCAGGGATCGCCTAGATGTTGCATTGCAAAACAATTGTATCTTATATAAGACTTGAAGCGATATTTCTGGCTCTAAAATCTCATCTCAGCGGCCCTCTTCGTTGGGCCGATTTCTTTTCAGAGGAGTTCTCAGCATGCCCGCTTTCATTGAAGCCACTTCGCCGCACACCATGAACACCTACGGCCGATTGCCCATTCAGCCATGGTCAAGGTTGCCGACTGTGGGACGTCAATGGCAAAGAGTATCTGGATGCATTGGGTGGCATTGCCGTGAACACATTAGGTCATAACCATCCTGAGTTGGTCCCTGCATTGCAAGATCAATTGAGCAAGATCATTCACAGTTGCAACTATTACCACGTCCCCAATCAAGAAAAGTTGGCGGCCAAATTGGTAGAGTTGTCTGGCATGACCAATGTCTTCTTTTGCTGCACCGGCTTGGAAGCCAATGAAGCCGCCATCAAATTGGCGCGCAAATATGGCCACGACAAAGGCATCGACAAACCCGAAATCGTGGTCTACGAAAAAGCCTTTCATGGTCGCAGCATTGCAACCCTAAGCGCCACTGGCAACACCAAAATACAACAAGGCTTTGGCCCTTTGGTAGAAGGTTTCATTCGGGTTCCGGTGAACGACATTGCGGCCCTCAAGAAAGCCACAGAAAACAATCCCAATGTCGTGGCAGTGTTTTTTGAAACCATTCAAGGTGAAGGCGGCGTCAACCCCATGCACATGGACTACTTGCGAGACGTGCGCGCACTCTGTGATGAAAAGGATTGGCTCATGATGATTGATGAAGTTCAATGCGGCATGGGCAGAACAGGCAAATGGTTTGCGCATCAATGGGCTGGCATCAAAGCCGACGTCATGCCATTGGCCAAAGGACTGGGATCTGGCGTGCCTATTGCAGCTGTTGTCGCAGGACCGAAAGCTGCCAACATTTTTCAACCTGGCAACCATGGCACCACATTTGGCGGCAACCCTTTGGCCATGCGTGCTGGCGTTGAAACCATCCGCATCATGGAAAAAGACGGTCTGCTTGAAAACGCTGCGCGTGTTGGCGCACATCTCAAAGCTCGCCTTGAGACAGGCCTTGCAGGCGCCAAAGGTGTGAAAGAAATTCGCGGTCAAGGTCTGATGCTGGGCATTGAGCTCGACAAGCCTTGCGGCGTCCTCACACAACGTGCAGCGGATGCTGGTTTGCTCATCAGCGTCACGGCGGACAGCGTCATTCGCATGGTACCGCCCCTCATCATGACCCAGGCAGAAGCCGATCAAGTTGCAGACATCTTGTCACCCTTGATCCATACTTTTCTTTCGGAGTAATTCAATGCCCTCGAATGCTCAGGCCGTGCCACTCAGGCATTATTTGCAATTCACCGACTTTACAGCCGATGAGTACGCACATATTTTCAAGCGCGCGGCCTTCATCAAAGCCAAATTCAAAGCCTACGAGAAATACCAGCCATTAGCGGACCGAACACTGGCGATGATTTTTGAAAAGGCCTCCACGCGAACACGCGTTAGCTTTGAAGCCGGCATGTACCAATTGGGTGGCTCAGTGGTGCACCTCACAACGGGCGACAGCCAATTGGGGCGTGCAGAACCCATTGAAGACAGCGCACGCGTCATCAGTCGAATGGTCGACCTGGTGATGATCCGTACCTATGGCCAAGACAAGATTGAAAATTTTGCGGCGCACTCACGTGTGCCTGTGATCAATGGCTTAACCAACGAATTTCACCCTTGCCAAATCTTGGCCGACATTTTCACCTACATCGAGCACCGCGGCTCTATCCAGGGCAAAACAGTGGCTTGGGTGGGCGACGGTAACAACATGGCCAACACATGGCTTCAGGCAGCAGACTTGCTGGGCTTTAAAGTGCACCTCAGTACACCCAGCGGCTACGAAGTTGATCCTGCAGTGGTTGGCGTCCGAAGTGCAGCCAGCACACAGTTTTTCAAAGACCCAATGCAAGCTTGCGAGGGTGCCGATTTGGTCACCACCGACGTTTGGACCAGCATGGGCTACGAAGCTGAAAACGAGGCACGAAAAAAAGCTTTTGCCGATTGGTGCGTCGATGAAGACATGATGAAGGTCGCCAAACCCGATGCACTTTTCATGCACTGCTTACCCGCTCATCGCGGCGAAGAAGTCAGTGCTGAAGTTATCGATGGCCCTCAATCGGTGGTTTGGGACGAAGCAGAAAATCGAATGCATGCCCAAAAAGCATTGATGGAGTTTTTGTTGCTGGGCAAAGTCTAAAGCTTTCTCGCCCTTAAGTCTTAGCCTGGGCTTCAACATTGGCCCATCAGGGCCCAGCATAAAGCCAAGGTAAATCCATCAAGGACTCGCCCATCATTCGCATGGCCAAGTCTCTGCCCCACTTCATGGGGCCTTGCATGTGAAATATTTCTCCGTTCCGAATGGAACGTTGCTGAACCTTTGCGTTTCGAGCCCAACGAGTTTGAGCGTACAACTGCCAGCGCACCGGAACCGTTAAATCGGATCGAGCCCAGCTTGCGGCCAGTTGTAAAGCATCTTCAATTGCCATGCCCGCACCTTGCGCCAAAAATGGCCGCATGGGATGCGCTGCATCTCCCAATAAAGCAATGCGTCCTTTGGCCATCTCATGGGCACCACAAACAGGCGGTCGATCGAAAAGTTGCCACAAACGCCAGTCTTGAACAGCACCTAAGACATCCATCAAATTTGCATGCGCCGAACCCATGGCCAGTTCAAGATCACGCTTGTTTGCGGCATGGTCCCAACCTTCAAGAGACTCAGGGCATTGTCTGTGTAAGATCACAACCAAATTTAAAAAATCCCCTCCCCTTATTGGATACAGCACAGCGTGAACTTTGGGTCCCACCCAGACAGTCACATCTCGGGTGCGCAATCTTTCGGGTAGCGACTGCATAGGCAACAATGCGCGGTAAGCCACCATGCCAGTGGCCCTGGGCTCTGATGAGGGCAACACATTTTTTCTTGTGATACTCCACAGGCCATCTGCCCCTACCAAGGCCTCAGGCCTTAGGCACTCAGCACCATGAATTTGCTGGTTTTGAAGATGCACCTCCAGGTGGTCGCCCTTGTCTTGAACTGCATCAATCTCGCATTGCAGACTTAAAGATGCAGCGCCGTCTTCCTGCACTTTTTGCAATAGCACTTGATGCAAATCTGCGCGATGTATTGTGAAATATGGCGCGCCGTAAGTTTCGAGACTTCTTTGACCCAGTCTCAAAACACCCAAAGATGCGCCAGATGGGGTATCTCGCACTTGCAATTGATGGGGCGAAGAAACAAACTTGAGAAGTGCTCTCTCTAACCCCCAAGAAAACAGAGTGCGAGTGACATTAGGGCCCATCTGAATTCCAGCACCCACCTCGCTAAATAACGGTGAACGCTCAAGCAAATGGGGCTTCGCTCCAACTTTCGAGAGGGCCAACGCAGCGGCCAGCCCGCCAATGCCGCCGCCCGCAATGAGGATTGAATTTTTCACGGGACTCATTTTGCAGCGAACTCTATCAACTCAGCATGCGAGACATCAAAAAAGCCCAAAAGACCGAAATCTTTTGGGCTTCTGATTTAAGCAAATTAACTTAAATTAAGCAGTCACACCTTTAGCGACATCTGCGTACTCTTCAATCTTGTCGAAATTCATGTACTTGTAAATCTGACTTCCATCTTTGTTGATTTCAGTCATGCTGTCTTGATACTCGGCCACTGTGGGAATGCGCCCCAGTTTGGAGCTGATTGCAGCCACTTCAGCAGAAGCCAGATACACATTGGTGTTTTTGCCCAAACGGTTGGGGAAGTTACGTGTGGACGTAGACACCACAGTAGCACCTTCGCGCACTTGCGCTTGATTGCCCATGCACAAGGAGCAACCTGGCATTTCAGTGCGCGCACCAGCAGCACCAAACACGCCATAGTGGCCTTCTTTGGTCAACTCGGCAGCGTCCATTTTGGTGGGCGGTGCAACCCAGAGCTTAACGGGAATGTCGCGACGACCTTCGAGCAATTTGGAAGCAGCACGGAAGTGACCAATGTTGGTCATGCATGAGCCGATGAACACTTCATCGATCTTGGTGCCAGCAACGTCCGACATCAGCTTGGCATCATCAGGATCGTTAGGGCAGCACAAGACGGGTTCTTTGAGCTGGTCCATGTCGATTTCGAGCACATGTGCGTATTCTGCATTGGCATCGGCCTCGAGCAAGTTGGGGTTGGCCAACCATGCTTCCACGGCCTTGATGCGGCGCTCAAGCGCGCGCTTGTCGTTGTAGCCCTGCGCAATCATGTTCTTCATCAAAACGATGTTGGAATTCAGGTACTCTTTGACGGGCTCGGGATTGAGCTTGACTGTGCAACCTGCAGCAGAACGCTCGGCAGAGGCATCGGACAACTCAAATGCTTGCTCAACTTTCAGATCTGGCAAACCTTCAATTTCCAAAATGCGGCCAGAGAATTCATTGATTTTGCCGGACTTGGCAACGGTCAACAAACCCGCTTTGATGGCGTAGTAAGGAATGGCGTGAACCAAGTCGCGCAAAGTGATACCTGGCTGCATCTTGCCTTTGAAGCGAACCAAGATGGACTCGGGCATGTCCAAAGGCATCACGCCTGTCGCTGCACCAAAGGCCACCAAGCCAGAGCCAGCAGGGAAAGAAATACCGATAGGAAAACGAGTGTGTGAGTCGCCGCCTGTGCCCACGGTATCGGGCAACAACAACCGGTTCAACCAACTGTGAATCACGCCGTCACCTGGTTTCAGAGAAACACCACCGCGATTGCTCATGAATGCAGGCAATTCATGGTGCATCTTGACGTCAACGGGCTTGGGGTATGCGGCTGTATGACAGAAAGATTGCATCACCATGTCTGAGCTGAAGCCCAAGCAGGCCAAGTCTTTCAACTCGTCACGCGTCATGGTGCCAGTGGTGTCTTGTGAACCCACAGTGGTCATTTTGGGTTCGCAATAAGTACCGGGGCGAACGCCCTGACCTTCTGGCAAACCGCAAGCACGACCCACCATTTTTTGTGCCAGTGTGAAGCCTGCTTTGGTGGAGGCAGGCACTTTGGGCAAGCGGAACAAGGTAGAGGTGGGCAGACCCAAGAATTCACGGGCTTTGCCAGTCAATGAACGGCCAATGATCAAATTGATACGGCCACCTGCACGCACTTCGTCAAACAACATCTCGCTGCGAAGTTCAAACGACGTGAGCAACTCGCCATTTTTCATGATCTTGCCGTCGTAAGGCAAGACATCAATCACATCACCCATTTCCAATTTTGAAACGTCAACTTCAATGGGCAATGCACCAGAATCTTCTTGTGTGTTGAAGAAAATCGGGGCAATTTTGCCGCCCAAAGTTACACCGCCAAAGCGCTTATTGGGCACAAATGGAATGTCTTCACCAAAGCCCCAAATGATGCTGTTGGTGGCTGATTTGCGGGAAGAACCTGTGCCGACCACGTCGCCCACATAAGCCACCAAGTGGCCTTTTTTCTTCAACTCTTCAATGAAAGCCATGGGGCCGCGCTTGCCGTCTTCTTCTGGTTTGAAGGCTGCATCAGGGCGCGTGTTTTTCAACATGGCCAAGTAGTGCAGCGGAATATCAGGGCGGCTCCATGCATCGGGCGCAGGCGACAAATCGTCTGTATTGGTCTCTCCGGGCACTTTGAACACAGAAACCGTAATTTTCTTTGCCACTTCAGGGCGCGAGGTGAACCACTCGGCATCGGCCCAGCTCTTGATCACTGCACTGGCATTGGCATTGCCAGCTTTGGATTTTTCTGCCACATCATGAAAGAAGTCAAACATCAGCAGGGTTTTCTTCAAACCTTCAGCCGCCACCGTACCTACTTCTTTGTCGTCAAGCAAATCGATCAGAGGCTTGACGTTATAGCCTCCCACCATGGTTCCCAACAATTCAGTGGCTTTGGCTTTGTTGATCAAGGCCACGTTGATGTCGCCATGCGCCACGGCTGACAAAAAAGAGGCTTTCACTTTGGCTGCATCGTCAACACCTGGGGGCACTCGGTGCGTCAACAAGTCCAACAAAAAGGCATCTTCACCTTGTGGCGGGGCTTTGATTAATTCAATCAATTCTGCCGTTTGTTTGGCATCTAGCGGCAGCGGTGGGATTCCAAGCGCTGCGCGTTCTGCGGCGTGTTCACGGTAGGCTTTCAACATTTTTTTTCTCCTGTCTAACGAATTAAATTGATACATCCAAAATTTTCAAACAACACCTGTCAGCGTTGTACCGATGTCGCTGAATTGCTGACATCAATCAAGGCTGGCGGGGGATTGATCTTCATGTCGTTGGCGAACGCCACCTGGTCTGGGTGAGCGCACTCATCGGCCAATCGACGACCGTTCTTTTGATCCATGAGCATGGATTTGTTGGCAAGCTGCAGCCAAACTGCGCCCGCTTTTTCATCTTCTAAACGAATGGCGCCCGTGCTGGTGGTCACCGGTTTCATTCGGTATTTGTAGCCCTTGCCTTGCAAGTTAAAGTAGCCTGGGGCGTTGGTGTCAGCAGTCATTTGAACTGAAGCACCAAGCTCACAAGGCAAATGTCCCACATGGACACGTTCAGCGATGCTGAGTTCCTGAGGGGCAAGTGGCGTTTCTACTGGCGCAGAAGAAGCGCGTTTGGTTGCTTCATTTTTGGGCGCTGTTTTGCTAGCGCTGTGCTGTGCTGCAGGTTTAGGTTTGGTTTCTGCCTTGCCGGCTGCACTTGCTTGGCCAGAGCCTTGTGCAAGGACCACGTTGGCACTTAAAAAATAAGCAAGGAAGATCAACAAAAAGTGCTTCAAGCCACGCATGCTGTCTCTCCAAAATAGACTTGAACTGGCTCTGGCAATTGCCGTCCAGTTTGATAAGCACGTTCGAGGACTTGCCAAAAAAATCTGTAACTTGCGCGGTCATGCAACTGACCACCGTGACTCACGGGGGCCCAGTCGGCCAGCCTGGCAGCTTCAATCAAGTTTGCTGCCTGTTCGATTTCATGTTCGCTGGGGGCCAGTGCCTCCACCACAGGTCGAATTTGACTTGGGTGAATACTCCACATGCGTGTGTAACCTAATTCACGAGACGCCTTGGTGGCTGCATGCTTAATCGCTTCTAAATCACTGAATTCTGTGACCACACAATGCGAGGGCACTTTGCCGTGTGCATGACACGCACTGGCAATTTCTAATTTAGCACGCACCACCAAGGGGTGTGTAAATTGCCCTTGTACGCCCATTCCGCTGGAGGGAATGGCACCGCCATGGGCAGACACAAAATCCATCAAACCAAAACTCAGGGACTGAACGCGTGGATGCGCTGCAATTTCAAACACACGATGAACTGCTGCGGGCGATTCAATCAACACGTGAAGCGGAAGGTTCAAGGCACCCGCTTGGTTTAAAGCATTCGCGGCAGTTTGAACATCTGCAACCGACTCCACTTTGGGAATCATCAGATGACGCAATTTGCCATGCGCAGAACCTGCAATGAGGTTCACATCATTTAAAAATGACGGGTGATCAACTGGATGAACGCGAACGGCAACCCGAGCCTCGGCCGCAGCATTCAAGGCAATTTCTTTGACCAAATGGGCATGCTCGATTTCACCCCCCACTGGGGCACCATCTTCACAATCCAAGGTCACATCGAAAACACAAGCACCAAACTCTTGCGTCATCTCGGCTTGCAGCTGCAAGCTTTTGCGCATCCGCACTTCAACACCGCTGTAATGGTCACAAACAGGCAAGACCATGCTTGCCGCTTGTGAGCCCAACAGAATGTCGCGCGGATGCTTCACGAAAGTATCTGTTGATTAGACCAAGTGCGCCACGCCGGCTTGCTCGTCTGTCAACTCTTTCAAAGTCTTGTCAATGCAAGCTTGGCTGAAGGCATCAATTTCCAAACCTTCCACCACTTTGTATTCGCCGTTTTCGCATGTGACGGGGAAACCAAACATGACATCTTTGGGAATGCCGTACCAACCTTGTGAAGGAATGCCCATGGTGACCCACTGGCCGTTGGTGCCTAAGGCCCAGTCGCGCATGTGATCGATGGCGGCATTGGCAGCAGAAGCAGCCGAAGACAAGCCACGTGCTTCAATGATGGCCGCACCACGCTTGCCCACTGTGGGCAAGAACACGTTGGCGTTCCACTCTTGATCGTTGATCATGGTCTTAACAGATTCACCATTGATGGTGGCAAAACGGTAGTCAGCGTACATGGTGGGTGAATGGTTACCCCAAACGCACAACTTTTGAATGTCAGCAACAGCTTTGCCAGTTTTGGCCGCAATTTGTGAGGCCGCACGGTTGTGGTCCAAACGCAGCATGGCTGTGAAGTTTCCGGGTTTGAGATCGGGGGCGCTCTTCATGGCAATGTAAGCATTGGTGTTGGCAGGATTGCCAACCACCAAGACTTTGACATTGCGTGAAGCCACTGCATTCAGGGCCTTGCCTTGTGCGGTGAAAATGGCACCATTGATGGCGAGCAACTCTGCACGCTCCATACCTGGACCACGGGGACGTGAACCTACCAACAAAGCGTAGTCAGTGTCTTTGAAAGCAGTCATGGGGTCGGAATGGGCTTCCATGCCTGCGAGCAGTGGGAATGCGCAATCGTCCAACTCCATCATGACGCCCTTCAAAGCTTTTTGTGCTTTTTCGTCAGGGATTTCAAGCAGTTGCAAGATCACAGGTTGATCTTTGCCCAACATTTCGCCGGAAGCGATGCGGAACAACAATGCGTATCCAATTTGACCAGCGGCTCCTGTAACGGCGACGCGAACGGGCTTTTTGCTCATGGTGAGAACTCCAGATGGTGATAAAAAACGGACTTCGCCGACCCCATCTAGGCATTCACTGCCGACCGGGTCGTCTGGTGTTTCCAGACAGGTGCGCAAAATTCTTTTGAACACGGGCAAACAGCTTTCGAGTGTACTCGCGAAAACCCTCCAAAGTCAATTTGTCTTATGTCTTATATAAGATATCATTGCCCAACTTTTGTGCTTGCCCTGATTTAGGGCCCCTGACATGACATCCCAAGTTTTTTCAGTTGATTCAACTGGACTGCCAGACCTCAGCGCCAGCGCCCCTGCCTTCAGCCCTCTGTATCAACAAATCAAGGGGCTAATTTTGCAAAGCCTGCAATCCGGCGAGTGGAAGCCCGGCGAAGGCATTCCGAGCGAAATGGAGTTGGCGGCTCGGTACCGCGTAAGCCAAGGCACCGTTCGCAAAGCCATTGATGAATTGGCCAATGACAATTTACTGGTTCGTCGCCAAGGCAAAGGCACATTTGTAGCCACCCACGCAGAGCAGCAAGTTCAGTACCGCTTCCTCAAATTGTTGCCCGACCAGGGTGACCCCAAAAGTGAAGGACCTGCGCAGCGAACCATCGTTGACTGCAAGCGGCTTCGCGCCAATGCCGACATAGGCCGCTCTTTGGCCTTAAGAACCGGTGATGCTGTGCTTCAAGTCCGCCGGGTCTTGTCTTTTGCTGGCTCCCCCACCATTTTGGAAGACCTATGGTTGCCGGGCAACCCCTTCAAAGGGCTGACTGCCGAGCGATTGAGTGAGTACGATGGCCCCATGTATGCCTTGTTTGAAAAAGAGTTTGGGGTGCGAATGGTTCGCGCAGAGGAACGAATAAAGGCAGTTGTGCCCGATAGCGCGCAATGCAAACTCCTTGAGATTAAATCTCACACCCCGTTGTTGAGCGTAGAACGTATCGCCTACACCTACAACGACACCCCCATGGAGCTACGTCGCGGCTTTTATGTCACTGACACCCATCACTATCACAACGAATTGAATTGACGCCTATGCGACTTTCACACCCCCATAACATTGAGTTGAGTAATTTCTTTATGAAATCCTCATGTCAGTTTGTTGCGTTGCAATAGAATCCGCGACACTGCAAACATAATTGTCAGTGAAGTTACCAAAGAGGAATAAAAAATGACCGAAACCGCCCGTCAAAGGCCTGAATTTCGCAACATCAACGCCATCAGCGATTTGCCAACTTATCGTCTGCCAGCAGCAGGATGGGTCTCCATCCTGCACCGTGTCAGCGGTGCGCTGATGTTTTTATTGATGCCTTTCATCATTTGGATGTTTGACAACTCCATCACATCGGAGTTTTCTTTTGCCGCATTTGCTGCAGCTTTCAACGTTGGCATTGGCTTCATTCCAGGCTGGTTCATGAAACTGGTGGCCTTGGCCATCATTTGGGCGTACTTGCACCACTTCATTGCTGGCATTCGTCACCTCTACATGGACACCTTCCATGCAGTCACCAAAGAATTTGGCAAGTCCTCTGCCGTTGCCACACTGGTTTTAAGTCTTGGACTTACTGCCGTTCTCGCTGCCAAATTGTTTGGCCTTTACTAATTAGGAACAAAGCACATGTCAGTCAATTACGGTTCCAAACGCGTCACAACTGGCGCTCGCTATGGTCTTCGCGACTGGTTAGCCCAGCGCATTACGGCAGCGCTGATGGCCTCCTTTACCTTGGTGGTGTTGGCCCAAGTTATTTTTTCCAGTGGCCCCATTGGTTACGAAGAGTGGTCAGGTATTTTTTCGGCCCAATGGATGAAGTTTTTAACTTTTGTCACCATCCTCTCTTTGCTGTATCACGCATGGGTTGGCATTCGTGACATTTGGATGGACTATGTCAAGCCAGTGGGTTTGCGTCTTTTCTTGCATGTTGCGTCCTTGGTCTGGCTCATTGGCTGCGCTGGTTGGGCTGTTCAGGCTCTGTGGCGTCTGTGATGCCACTCACAACGCCCTACAACCTCTGAACATCGTCATTATTCAAAAAGAATTCACACACCATGACTTACACCAAAGACAAGATCGCCACGCGTAAATTTGACGTCGTGATCGTCGGCGCCGGCGGCTCCGGAATGCGCGCCTCCTTGCAACTGGCTCGTGCTGGTTTAAATGTTGCCGTGCTCTCCAAAGTATTCCCAACTCGCTCACACACCGTGGCGGCGCAAGGCGGTATTGGCGCTTCATTGGGCAACATGTCCGATGACAACTGGCACTACCACTTCTACGACACCATCAAGGGCTCTGACTGGCTGGGCGACCAAGACGCCATCGAATTCATGTGCCGGGAAGCACCCAAGGTGGTGTATGACCTTGAGCACATGGGCATGCCTTTCGATCGCAACCCCGATGGCACCATTTATCAGCGCCCCTTCGGCGGCCACACCGCCAACTACGGCGAGAAGCCTGTACAACGTGCTTGCGCTGCAGCCGACCGCACGGGTCACGCCATGTTGCACACCTTGTACCAACAAAACGTCAAAGCCAAAACCAGCTTCTTCGTGGAGTGGATGGCGCTTGATCTGATCCGCGATGCCGAAGGCGACGTGGTGGGCGTGACCGCCCTCGAAATGGAAACAGGCGACCTGCACATCTTGCACGCGAAAACTGTGCTCTTGGCCACGGGCGGCGCAGGCCGTATCTTTGCAGCGTCAACCAATGCCTTCATCAACACCGGTGACGGTTTGGGCATGGCCGCCCGCGCTGGTATTCCATTGGAAGACATGGAATTCTGGCAATTCCACCCCACTGGTGTGGCCGGTGCTGGGGTGTTGCTCACAGAAGGTTGCCGCGGTGAAGGCGCTATTCTGCTCAACAGCAATGGCGAGCGTTTCATGGAGCGCTATGCACCGACCTTGAAAGATTTGGCACCACGTGACTTCGTGTCACGCTCCATGGACCAAGAGATCAAAGAAGGCCGCGGCTGCGGCCCCAACAAAGACTATGTGCTGTTGAAACTGGACCACTTGGGTGCAGAGACCATTCACAAGCGCTTGCCCTCTGTGTACGAAATTGGCGTCAACTTCGCCAACGTCGACATCACCAAAGAACCCATTCCTGTGGTACCCACCATCCACTATCAAATGGGCGGCATTCCCACCAACGTTCATGGTCAAGTGGTCACACAAACCGCCAGCAGCCACAACGCTGTGGTCAACGGCTTGTACGCAGTGGGCGAATGTTCATGCGTTAGCGTGCACGGCGCCAACCGCTTGGGCACCAACTCCTTGCTCGACTTGCTGGTATTTGGCCGCGCAGCCGGTAACCACATCGTTGACTTCGCCAGCAAAACCAAATCTCACAAAGATTTGCCCAAAGATGCAGCCGACCTCACTTTGGCGCGCCTCAATCGCTTGGAAGGACGCAAAGGCGAATACGCACAAGACGTGGCCAACGACATGCGCGCAGCGATGCAAAAACACGCGGCTGTGTTCCGCACGCAAGCCAGCATGGACGAAGGCGTGGTCAAGATTGCCGAGATTCGCGAACGTGTCAACGCCATTGGTTTGTCAGACACCTCCAAGGTCTTCAACACGGCACGCATTGAAGCTTTGGAAGTTGACAACTTGATCGAGTGCGCACAATCGACAATGGTCTCTGCTGCAGCGCGCAAAGAATGCCGTGGTGCTCATACTGTCAGCGATTACGAGCGTCCTGCAGATGATCCGATCGCGCCATTGGGCCGTGACGATGCCAACTGGATGAAACACACCTTGTGGCACAGCGACACCAACAGCCTGACTTACAAGCCCGTCAACTTGAAACCGCTCACGGTGGACTCTGTGCCACCCAAAGTTCGGACGTTCTAAATTCCTGAAGGTTGAATCATGACATTACGTACATTTGAAATCTATCGTTACGATCCAGACAAGGATGCCAAGCCTTACATGCAAACC
>JBEDKQ010000066.1:0-12785 GCA_041172085.1 Pseudomonadota bacterium
GCCGGGGTCACGGTCGCCTTTCACGCCAACCTGCACCGATTGGCCTTGTTCGTTGGTGGCAATGAACAACACGTCGTAGCTGCCCGCTTCGCGCTCGGCTTTGGACGGGCCTTCGCCGGGTTTGAGTTTGTCTTCGCTCATGCTCTTGTCTTGCGCAATGGCGTTGGCAATGGCTTCGCCTTTTTCGCCAGGGCCTGTGACGATCATTTCGTCGTAAACAAAGTCTGAGCCCCACACATGGTTCAACAAAAAGTTGGAGCGGTGCACGTTGCGGGTGTTGATGGTGGCCATGATGAAGGGCGCAACCCACACACCCATGACTTCGTCCAGCATGGGCTTGTGCCCTGTTGGTTGTTTGGAGCCTTCAAAACCGGGTGTGAGCGAGAAGGGATTTTTGAGCAAGTCAATGACGCCAGGCTGCGTGGCAGCGGCAGCCATGGTGGCTTTGAAGCTGGCTGCCGTACCGCCTGAGAAGGTGCCCTTCATTTTGCGAACACGGCCGCGCACGCGAGGTGCAGGTTTGCCATAGCGTTTGGTCATTTCGTCTTGCGCCATGAACACACCCAAGTCGAAGGGGCTGGAGTCGAAACCGCAAGAGAAGACCAGGCGCGCGCCACTTTTTTCGGCGGCAGCTTGGTGCTGGTCAATCATGTGGCGCATCCACGCAGGCTCGCCGCACAAGTCAACGTAGTCGACGCCTGATTCAGCGCAGGCTTTGACCAATTCGTTGCCGTACAACTGGTAAGGGCCCACAGCCGAGATGACCAAACGCGTGCGAGTCATCAGCGATTTCAAAGACGCTTCGTCGCTGCTTTCAATCACCACCAAAGGCGTGGAGGCGGGCGCGCCAATTTCGTCGCGCACGGCTTGCAGCTTGTCGAGACTGCGGCCGCCCATGGCCCATGTGAGGCCGGTGTCGGCGCGGGTTAACAAATATTCGGCAATGAGGCGGCCAGTAAACCCAGTGGCGCCGTGCACCACGATGTCAAATTCTTTGGTCATGCTTGTTCAATCGTTCCAAGGGTTGAGGACTTCTAGCCCGAGGTTATCAAAATCTTTGCTATTTCGTGTCACCATGGTTAAACCGTGATGCGCAGCGGTAGCGCCTAACAGGCTGTCAACGGCGGGAATGGGTCGCCCAGCTGAAGCCAACAGCCGACCCCATCGATCTGCAACACCTTGGTCAATTGCAAGAATTCTTCCTGCAAAAAACAAAGGTAACTCGGTTTCTAGCCAGTCCACCAGTTTCAGCCTTCGTTTTGTATCGGCCAAACTGTCGATGCCTTTTCGCAACTCGCCCAAAGTGAGAACACTCAAATACAGGGATGTAGCGGGTCTGCTGTTGACCCATTTCACAACATTCGCATTGGGTGTTTTGCGGCGCAGTTCAGACAGGACGTTGGTATCAATTAAGTAGCTCAAAGAGACACCTTGCGGGTGAGGCTTTTGTCTCTTTCAAGGGGCACATCTTCCATGGCGTACAAAGGAGAAGCGCGCATGAACTTTACCAACGATTGTTCATTGCCAGTTAGTTTTTCGTACATGGCGTGAGAGATGACCACGGCCACCGGCTGGCCGTGCACTGTGATGTTTTGAGGGCCCATGGTCTCGGCACATTTGACGACCTCTGATAGGCGAGCTTTCGCTTCTTGCATTTGCCACATTTGCATAGGGCCTCCAAGTAACTATTCTGACTAGATTGGTCAGAATATATCTCAACCAGAGGGTGCTTGTAAAGCATTGAATTTATTGATTTTGTTGAATTCAAATAAGTGTTTGCCTTGATCTATGTCATTTGATTTTGGCTGCAAAGCGCCACACTCAGTCCAACACTAAATACGAGGTACCCCATGAAAAACATACTGCCCATCGATCGCTTTCTTCGCCTCTTACTGGCCATCGTGCTGTTTGAGGGAGCGTATTTTTGGCTGAGCGGCACGCCCCAAATATTGGCGTACTTGGCCGGCGCCGTGATGCTGGTGACAGGTGCCAGCAGCTTCTGCCCTATATACAAGGTGGTCGGTATGGGCCCCAGCGCAGCTGCCTGCAATCGCATGCCTGCGCTTTGGATGCGTGTTGTTGCAGTCTTGGCTTTGGTGGGTGCTGTGGTGGGTGGCGGTTATGCCAGTGCCATGTTCTCCAAAAAATTCTTTTTGGAAGACTTCAACGCCATGAATCATTTTTACAAACAAACCTTGTTTTTCACAGGCAAGGCTGAGCGCGAAAAAGCCATTGCCAACTACGAACAGTGGGTGCCTGCTTTTGAAAATTTTGAAAAAAAATACAGTGTGTACCGTCCTTATGCATTGCGCAGCGACACTCGATTTGAGGCAGACCTTGCCCAGGTAAAAGCCATGATGTTGGGCGTTAAAGAAGCTGTGAAATCTGGTGATTTAAAGCAAGCACATTTGGATTTAGAAAAAATCCGCCCTGTTTTTCAGGAGTTGTTCAAACGCAATGGTTTCTCTATGTTGTCTGTGGCCTTGGTAGATTTTCATGACGCCATGGAATTGATGCTAGACACCGCCAATGCCAAAGACGCTGTCAAAACGATGGACTTGTTTGGAAAAGTGAATGTCAAATTACAAGCCATTGAAGCAGAAGCCAATGATGCAGAGATCCAAGCCATTCGCTCGAATTTAGATGACTTGCATACCTTGGCCAAAGAAGGAAAAGTTGATGCGCTGCCATCGCAAGCAGACAAACTCAAAACCAGCTTTTTCAAAGTCTATTTAAAGCGTGGTTAATCAAGCACTGTCGTTGCAGTGCGCTTAAATTTGAAGTGCATGGATGGCCATGCCAAATAAACCGCATACCGCAATGACGTGCATCACATTGCTTTTGTATTTGAACAACGCTAAGGCGGCAGCCAGTGCAATGATCGCAGAAGCAATGTCCAGTGATCCAGCAAATCCTTGCGGCCACAAGGTGTGATAGCCAAAGAACAAGGCCAAATTCAAGATGACACCCACCACAGCAGCTGTGATGGCTGTCAGTGGTGCGGTGAATTTCAAATCATTGTGCGTACTTTCCACAAAAGGGCCACCTACCAAAATGAAAATGAAGGAGGGTAAGAACGTGAACCACGTCACCAGAGCCGCAGCCAGTGCACCTGCCAAAAATAAACTGTCTGGCCCCAGCACAGCTTTGACATAGCCTCCCACAAAACCTACGAAAGCCACTACCATGATGAGCGGCCCCGGGGTGGTTTCACCCAAAGCCAAGCCATCCATCATTTGCGTGGCAGTCACCCAGCCAAACTGCTCAACGGCGCCTTGGTACACATACGGTAGCACTGCATAGGCACCGCCAAAGGTAAGCAGCGCAGATTTAGTGAAGAACCAACTCATCTGCGTCAGGGTGTGATCCCAGCCGTGTTGCATCGCCAGAAAAGCCATGGGCAATGCCCACAGCGCAGCGCCGATCCACAACACCTTCATTAGGCGATGCCAAGTGAACAACGCATGAGGCGGTGTGGGCGTGTCATCGTCAATCAAGGTAGGGCCAAAGGATGATTGCACACCGGCATGTCCACCACTTGCACTGAAAGAAGTGGGCGACATGCGACCGCCGATCAAGCCAACAAGTGCTGCAAACAAAACGATGATGGGGAAGGGTACATTCAGTGCAAAGATGGCCACAAAGCTGGCAGCCGCGATGGCAATTAAAAAATTGTTTTTCAAAGTCCTTGACCCAATGCGATGCGCAGCTTGTAAAACGATGGCCGTGACGGCAGGCTTGATGCCGTAAAACAAACCTGCCACCCACGTGACGTGTCCAAACGCAATGTAGAGCCAAGACAAGCCGATCAGTATGAACAGCGATGGCAAAACAAACAATGCGCCTGCTGCAATGCCGCCGCTTGTCTTGTGCATCAACCATCCAATATAAGTGGCCAGTTGCTGGGCTTCGGGCCCGGGCAAAACCATGCAGTAATTGAGCGCATGCATAAAGCGTTTTTCTGAAAGCCAGCGCCTGCGCACCACCAGCTCTTCATGCATGATCGAAATTTGACCTGCTGGGCCACCAAAGCTGATAAATCCCAGTTTGATCCAAAACTTCAGGGCTTGCCAAAAACTCACAGTTGGCTTTGTTTCTGTCTGAGTTGAGGTCACGGGCGGGCTTTTTAAAGGTATGGTTGATCAAGTCTATCGGGTATTGGCTAATGTTTTTTGCCAAACTTGGCTTCACAATGCTTCAAATCGAAGTGGCCTTGTAGGCCTTAAAGTACTTTTGTGGATGAAATTTCCATCCTTGCATTGGAGTATCAGATGAGTTCAATCAGCTTGGCACAAGCTCAGACGCTGATCGCCGGCGCCCTAGCGGTGGCCCGACAAAAAGCCTACAAACCCATGGGAGTGGTTGTGGTTGACACTGCAGCCCAGGCCATTGCCTTTGCCCGAGAAGATGGTGCCAGCGCTTTGCGCTTGGACATCGCACATGGCAAAGCTGGTGCGGCCATCGGCATGGGCACCAACAGTCGAGCTTTGGCCGTCAGGGCCAAAGATTTGCCCGCTTTTTTCAGCACTATCGCCAGCAATGCGCAGCATCCCTTTATTCCTCAAACCGGCGCTGTGTTAATTGTCGACACACAAGGCACCATCATGGGCGCTGTGGGCGCTTCCGGCGGCACAGGCGATGAAGATGAGGAAATTGTGATTGCAGGTATTGCAGCTGCCGGCTTACAACACCTGTAGGCGGACGGATGAACTCAATACAAACCATGCGATGCGGTTGCGGGGTCGACATTCATGCGCACCTGGTGCCAGAGAACTTCCCGCGCTATTTGGGGTCAACGATGCCATCACCTTGGCCCTACATGGAAGCTGCGGCGGAGGCCAAAGGCATGTGCCATCGACAAGTGATGTTCAATGGCAAGCATTACAGAACCGTCTCCGAGCAATGTTGGTCAGCCCACCGTCGATTGGCAGATCTTCCCGAAATGGGTTTGTCGCATCAGGTCGTTTCGCCCATGCCCGAGTTGCTGTCATATTGGCTCTGTTTGTCTGATGCGCAGCCACTGATTCGGTACCTCAATGAGCAATCAGCAGCCCTCTGTGCCGAGTCGGGCGGCATGTTGCTGGGTTTGGCCGCAGTGCCGTTGCAGGATGTACAGGCTGCAATTGACGAGTTGCAGTATGCGCATGAAAAGCTGGGGTTGGTTGGCGTCGAAATTGGCAGCAACATCAACGGCACCCCTATTGGCGACGCTAAATTTGATGCGTTCTACGAAGCTTGTGTTGCCATCAACATGCCCGTCTTTGTCCATGCTTTGAAACCTGCGGGAATGGAGCGATTGATAGGCCCTCCCGCATTGGAGCAAGTCTTGGGTTATCCCACCGATGTTGGATTGGCTGCGGCTTCGGTCATTACAGGGGGTCTCATGCAAAGACACCCTCAACTCAGAATTGCGTTTAGTCACGGTGGTGGCACCTTGGCGTCCTTGTTGCCACGGTTAACGCAGGGATGGAAAACTTTCCCTGCCCTTGCCGACAAGTTGAAAGAGTCGCCTGCTGAAACGGCACGCAGACTTTATTTTGACGCGCTGGTCTATGACGCACCCACCTTGCGTCACTTAATTCAAACTTTCGGAGTTGATCAATTGATGCTGGGTACCGACTACCCCTTCAATTTCCATGAACCTCGGCCTGTGGGGCGTTTGATGGAGGCGGGTCTCGACAAACCCTCACAAGATGCCTTGACGTTCAGCAATGCACTTCGATTTTTGGGACGGGGCGCAAGTCTCAATCAAACCTGAAGCCAATACCCTGCAAAAGGACATTTGATGAAATCACCATGGATCTCTGCGTTGCGAAGTGTGGCGCTTACAGTCCCTGATCTAGCAGCGGCTGAAATTTTTTACACCCAAACCTGGGGCTTGGTATTGGCTGAAAAAAGTCAAGGCGTTGCATACTTTAGAGGCAGTGGCCACGACCATCACTTGCTGGCGTTGCATGAGGCCGCCGGCACGCCACAGCTGCGCTTGGTGACATTGCGCGCACGCAGTGCCAAGGCCTTAGAAGAAATTGCACTGGCGGCCAAAGCTGCGGGGGGTGTGGTTGAAAGGGTGGGTGCGTCTTTAGACCCAGCTGGTGGCAATGTGCTTGTCATTCGCGATCCAGATGGTCGCAGAATAGAAATTGTGCACGGTGATGCGCAGCGTGCAAACGATGTCCCTATTCCACAAGATCAGCCCATCCGATTGGCGCATGCCGTTCTCAACAGCCACGCGGTTGAAGCAACTCGTCAATTTTTTGAGCAGGCACTTGGTTTTGTGTTGGCCGATCGGACGCGCATCATGGCTTTTATGAATTGCGACAACGATCACCATTCCATCGCATTGGGTGATACCGACAACGATGCACTCAACCACGTGGCTTTCCTCATGCCAACCCTAGATGCCGTGATGCGAGGTGGCGGTCGTTTAAAGGACAAAGGACTTCCGCCGCAGTGGGGACCTGGCCGACATGGCCCGGGTCACAATGCTTTCAATTACTTCGTAGACCCTTTCGGCATCGTCATTGAATACACCGCTGAAGTTGAACAAATTGACGAGACTTACCGTGCAGGCAGACCAGAGGATTGGACATGGCCACCCGGTCGAATCGATCAATGGGGCATTGGCCAAATGCCCACCGATCATTTAAAGCAAGCGCAACGCCGTGTATTTTTCATGCCCCACCTCGACTGAACTATTTCGAATTCATCCAAAGGAGATTCATGATGTTTTTGTCTCGACGCACACTGATGGCTGCAGGACTGGCATTGATGGATGTTGGCATAGCCCAAGCAGCCACTTTCCCATTGCGAGCAGCAGGCAATTGGCCGCAAAGACCCGTGAAGTTCATCATTCCCAATGCACCAGGCAGTTCAGTCGACACCATTGGCCGCTTGTTAATGAACGAAATGGCCAAGTCCTTACAGCAAGCCGCTGTCGCAGATAACAAGGCAGGCGCAGCTGGTGCTTTGGGTGCTGAGGTCGCCAGAATGGCCACCCCCGATGGCTATTCTTTGTTAATCGGTTCAACCACGGCAATTTCTACCGCACCCTTGTTACAAAAGGCCGCGCGATACGACCCCTTGGCCGACTTTGAATTGATCAGTTTGGTGGCCTTGTTGCCCAACGTGTTGGTTTGCAATCCTGCGTTACCAGTGAAGACCACGAAAGACCTCATCGCATATGCCAAAAGCAAAGGCGATAAAAGCAATATGGCGTCTGCAGGCGTAGGCTCTGCCAGTCATTTAGCAGGGTTGGCATTTCAATCCGCCGCTGGGTTTACATCTCTGCACGTTCCCTATAAAGGCGGCAGTCAGGGTGTTGCATCGGTTGTTTCAGGTGAAACCGATTGGGTGCTCACGCCTGCCCCAGCGGCCATGTCATTGGTGGCTGGCGATCGACTGCGTTTGTTAGGGCACAGCATGCCAGTGGGCGCACCCGCCATAGGCGACGCGCCTTCGTTGGCCAGCACTGTTCCTGGCTTTGAGTTTGCAGGCTGGATAGGTTTGCTTGCACCTAAGGGCTTGCCTGCGGTCATTTCAACAGCGTTGGCGGAAGCAGTTCAAAAAGCCTTGCAGGCGCGTGAAGTGGTTCAAGCATTTGAAGTCAATGGTGCTGTGCCGTCATCTTCAAGTTCAGTTGAATTTAGACGGTTCTTAGAAAAAGACATTGCCACCAACAAGAAAGCCATCGCCATGGCGGGCATTCAGCCTGAATAAGATGTGTGCCCAAGCTGTTACCCAAGTTGATGTGGCCATTGTAGGGTGTGGTCCTGCTGGCGTGGTGTTGGCCACGCTGCTTGGACAAGTGGGCGTCAAGGTTCACATTTGTGATCGCTTGCCAGGCATTTATGAAATTCCACGCGCTATTTCACTTGACCATGAAATTTTGCGTATCTTTCAACAAATGGGTGTGATTGATCGAGTATTGCCTTTCACAGAGGCGTTTACCAATTCAGAATTTTTTGGTGTTGATGGCCAATTGATTCGCCGTATGACCATGGTGAAACCTCCGTTTCCTCAAGGCTACACACCTTCAGTGGTGTTTTCTCAACCCTCGGTAGAACGTGTTTTGCGTGAGCAAGTGGCAAGCTTGCCATCTGTCAAATTGGCCTTAGGTTTGGCCATGACGCAATTTGAACAAGATGCGCATGGCGTTACCCTGCACTATGAAGACGGTCAAGAAGTGCGTGCGAAGTATGTCGTAGCCTGTGATGGGGGTGCCAGTGGTGTTCGCAGCGAACTGAACATTGGTTTAGATGATTTAGATTTCGATGAGCCCTGGTTGGTGGTCGACGTGTTGGTGAATGAAAAAGGGCTGGCCAAATTACCCAAAACCAGTGTGCAATATTGCGAGCCAGAACGCCCCTGCACATTGGTGATCGGACCTCAAAATCACCGGCGCTGGGAAATTAGTCTCAAGCCCCATGAAGACCCCGCGCAAGCTGAAACGCCAGAAGCCACTTGGAATTTTCTAAAGCGCTGGTTGACGCCAGAAGATGGCACACTTTGGCGCCAGAGCAGTTATCGATTTCATGCCTTGGTGGCCGAACGCTGGCGAGAAGGCCGCATTTTTTTAGCAGGTGATGCTGCGCACATGCAGCCGCCATTTTTAGGTCAAGGCATGTGCCAAGGTATCCGCGATGTGGCCAACTTGGCTTGGAAGCTCTCAGCAGTTCTCAAAGGCGACGTAACAGGGCAGGCGGCAGACAAGCTGCTTGACAGTTATGGTCATGAGCGCAAAGCCCATGTGCATGAACTGACCTCTCGCATCAAAGGCGTGGGTGCGCTGATTTGCGAACGGGATATTGAAAAAGCGCGGGCCCGTGATCACAAACTCTTGACCGATTGTGGGGGTGTCGTCAAAGATACACCTAGACAAGATGTGTTGCCTGCATTAACCACGGGCCTCTTAATGCCCAGTCCTGGTGCTGGTACCTTGTTTCCACAAGCCCGATTTCATCCAGATCAGTTGATGGACCATGTGTTTGGCTGCCTTTGGCGTTGGGTCACAGATGGCACTGTGACAACAGAAGTGCCGCAAGGTGTTTGTGCCATCGATTTGTCGATCACGCCTGAAACCGAGGGCGTGGTGGCGCTGTGGCTGCAAAGACATGGGGTGCATGCGGCCTTGGTTCGACCTGACCACTACGTGTATGCCAGTGCAAGCACTGCAGCAGAAGCTCGGCAACTTTTTGAAGTTTGGCGATCACACTTCAATTGAATTCAAAGGGAGACAATCAAATGAAAAGAAGGCATTTCACCCAAGCATCTTTGCTGTTCACAATGGGCTCGTGGATGAAGAGCACGATTGCACAAAGTTGGCCCGACAAACCCATTAAGTGGACCCTGTCCCAACCTCCAGGCTCTGGTCCCGACAATGTGGCGCGCATCTTGTCAGACCGACTGGCCAAGTTGTGGGGCCAAGCGGTGGTGATTGACAACAAACCAGGTGGGCAAAATACCATTGGCGCCTTGGCAGCGGCACGCGCTACACCTGACGGCGCCGCGTTTTACTTTGCCACCACTGCAGCCTTGATTACAAATCCATTGTTGTTTAAAAACTTGCCTTACGACACGAGCAGAGATTTTGTGCCAGTGGCATTCATTGCTCGCAGTCCTTTTGCGTTGTTGGTGAAAGGCGATTCAAGCATTGCCAGCATTGACGATTTGATCATCAAATCCAAAGCTTCTGGTGGCAAGCTCAGCCTGGGCAATGAAGGACCTCGAACCTTCAGCGGCATGATTGCGCGTTTGTTCAATGCCCGTGCAGGAGCGGGTGCCAACTTGGTGGCTTACGCCAACGTCGGACAAGGCACAACCGACCTGATGGGGGGTCACGTTGACGCCATGGTGGCTGACTTGGCCAGTACAGCACCGTTGGTGCGCCAAGGTAAATTGCGGGTCTTGGCCACCACCTCCGCCAAACGCGTACCCGGATGGGACAACGTGCCAGCATTGGCAGAAAAATTGCCAGGGTTTGACATGGTGGGATGGTTCGCTGTGGTTGCCCCTACGGGCACACCTGCTGCTGCCATTGAGCGCAGCAATCGCGACATCAACGCATTGCTGGCCGACAAAGAGGTGGCGGAACGTATAGCCGCCATTGGCCCCTTGGTCGACAACAGCATGAACGTTGAAGCCGTTGGTGCATTCCTGCGAAGCGAGGCCGCAAGGTGGCAGTCCATCACCAGAGAAATTGGTGTTCTGCCTGAGTAATGCTGGTGCGGTTGCTTACTTCAAGACACCTGCAAAGTAAGCCGACAGTTCTTCAAAACTGTCCAGTGGCATCACATTCGCCACGTATTGATCAGGTCGCACCACAATCATGCAACCTTGGTCACGGTTGATGCCGCGCATGTCAAAAATGTCGCCCAAACCTTTGTGGTCTACGCAAAACACTTTGCCATGATCTTGCAAGCCCAATGAACCTGTCTTGGGTTTGAGCAACGATGGCATGTTTTCATAAGCCAGTTGGTCAAAGGTTTGCTGGAACACGGCGCGAAAATCAATCACGGCATCAATGTCTTCACCTTTGCGGGTGTGCTTTACCACAGGGGAGTTGGGATTGGTTTCCAGCCAATCTGCCAGTCTGTGAATGGCCGAGCCTAGATGGGACGAGTCTGCCTTGCCTGCAAACGCATAGATCCGCCAACGTGCATCGGCCTCAGCCACATGGCCCAATTGCATTTGCTTGGCATCGGAGACGCGCACCACAGGTGCTGAGTGAAAACGTCGACCAATTTCTTCGCCCGAAGCCAAGGCTTGGTGAGGGCTATCGGCAAACAAATATGACTTGTCGTACTTGACGGCGGTACCGCCTGTGAATTCTAAGTTTTCTTTGAACTGTCGAATGATGCGGGGTTCTTCAGTGCCATCACGCTCAGCTTGCGTGGTGGGCGCCGACATCACACGTGACCATTTGTGATCTGTGTCGACCAAACGCTTGGCCTCGGTTAAACGTTCGTGTGAATAACTGCGCAACAAGCGTGGGTCTGCTCGACCTTGGAGCACATGAATCAGCTTCCAACCCAGGTTGAAGGTGTCTTGCATCGACACATTCATGCCTTGGCCTGCTTTAGGCGAGTGCGTATGGCATGCATCACCCGCCACAAAGACGTGGGGGTTGCGATCACTTGATTCACCTACATCATCAAACTTATCTGTCAGGCTGTGGCCAATGTCATAAATCGACCACCACACCACCTCTTTCACATCCAGCGAGTAAGGCTTGATGATGCGGTTGGCGGCAGCAATCATGTCGTCTTGGGTGAATTTTTTCTGCGCCGCTTTTTCGTCGGGGCGCAGTTTGTCGAGTTCGACATACATGCGAAAGACATAACCGCCTTCGCGTGGCAAGACCAGAATATTGCCTTCACTGGCCGAGGAGATCAAACACTTTTGACGCACATCTGGAAAGTCTGTGTTGGCCAAAATGTCCATCACACCCCAAGCTTGGTGCGCCGCATCGCCATGCAACACGCCGCCAATGGCTTTGCGCACGGACGAGTGTGCACCATCGCAGCCCACCACGTAGTTGGCGCGGACTGTTTTTGTGGCACCCCAATTTAAGCCGCTGGAATCTTTCAACACAACCGTGACGGGGTGGTCTTCGGTTGTGGGGTCAACGGTCAAGCTTAAAACTTCCCAGCCATAGTCGGGCGCCAAACGAGAGGGCGAGTTTTGCATCACTTCCAAAAACAACTCGTGCAAACGTGCTTGGTTGATCAAGATGTGAGGCATCTCAGAGCTGTCGTCGGCCACGTCTTGCACCCGGCCCACACGTTTGATGTGCGCAGGATTGGCGGGGTCGGGCATCCAAAATGCAGTTTGGTTGACCCAATACGTTTCGCGTTTGACTTTGTCGGCAAAGCCAAAGGCCTGAAACATCTCCATGGTGCGAGTGTTAATGCCGTCGGCTTTGCCCTTGATGATGTTGGCGGGCATGCGCTCCACAATCATGGTTTCAATTTCGGGGAACTGGGCCAATTGGGCAGCTAGGCAAAGACCTGCTGGCCCGGTGCCGGAAATCAGTACATCGACTTTTTCTGGCAGGGGCTCGTTGGTGCCTCTGTTACGACGGTTGGGGGCTGCTTGCTTGATATCGGGGCTACCGCCTCTGAAGCCATCTTTGTAAAACTGCATTGTTGCTCTCCTAAATTGTCCATTTATCAAGCCATTTAAGGCCACAGCGGAAATAATAACTGTACTTATTAATTCCTGTCAAGATAGTAAGCATACTTATTAAATGGGCTTTTTCACTCTTTAACAGGGCCCCTTTGCCTATACTCAGGGTCCGCGTGGAGGCGAAAGCTCGCTCTTGTTCTTCATATGTCCAGACAAGCGCTAGCGTGGCGAAAGCCCCCCTCCCCATGGAAATCAAAGTCAATTTTCTCGACAAACTTCGCCTAGAAGCCAAGTTTGAAACTTCGCCTAGAAGCCAAGTTTGATGACTTCACGGTCATCGCCGACCAGCCCATTCGCTACAAGGGTGATGGCTCAGCACCTGGCCCGTTCGACTACTTCTTGGCGTCTTCTGCTTTGTGCGCAGCCTACTTTGTGAAGCTGTATTGCGATACCCGCAATATTTCAACTGAGCACATACGCCTGTCGCAAAACAACATTGTCGACCCCGAAAACCGTTACGCGCAGATCTTCAAAATTCAGGTCCAGTTGCCGCCAGATATTTCTGAAGTGGATCGCCGGGGTATTTTGAATTCCATTGAACGCTGCACCGTTAAAAAAGTGGTGCAAGAAGGTCCCGAATTTGTCATTGAAGAAGTGGCCAA
>JBEDKQ010000067.1:0-12314 GCA_041172085.1 Pseudomonadota bacterium
GACCCGCGCGGGTGGCGAAATTGGTAGACGCACCAGGTTTAGGTCCTGACGGTAGCAATACTGTGCGGGTTCGAGTCCCGCCCCGCGCACCACTTATTTTTAGACACAACTAGAGAAAAACATGGCAGTTACTGTAGAAACATTGGAAAAATTGGAACGCAAAATCACCTTGTCACTGCCTGTGACAGCGATCCAATCTGAAGTCGATGCCCGTTTGAAGAAATTGGCACGCACCGTCAAGATGGACGGTTTCCGTCCAGGAAAAGTGCCCATGAACGTTGTGGCTCAGCGCTACGGTTATTCAGTTCAGTACGAAGTCATGAACGACAAGGTGGGCGAGGCCTTTGCCATTGCCGCCAACGAAGCCAAAGTGCGTGTTGCCGGCCAACCCCGCATCTCTGAAAAAGAAGGCGCACCCGAAGGTGAGCTGTCATTTGAAGCCATTTTCGAGGTCTACCCCGAAGTCAAATTGGGCGACCTGAGCGCAGCCACTGTTGAAAAACTCAACGCTGAAGTGACAGACGAAGCCATCGACAAAACAGTCGACATCTTGCGCAAACAACGTCGCACTTTCTCTCAGCGACCTGCTACTGAAGCCGCTGTCGATGGCGACCGTGTCACGGTTGACTTTGAAGGCAAAATTGATGGTGAAGTGTTCTCCGGCGGCAAAGCTGCCGACTTCCAATTCTTGGTTGGCGAAGGCCAAATGTTGAAGGAATTTGAAGAAGCTGTGCGCGGCATGAAAAATGGCGAAAGCAAAACTTTCCCATTGGCATTCCCAGCCGATTACCACGGACAAGACGTTGCTGGCAAAACGGCCGACTTTTTGGTCACTGTGAAGAAAATCGAAGCTGCGCACTTGCCAGAAGTGAACGAAGCTTTGGCCAAGTCCTTGGGCATTGCCGATGCATCTGTTGAAGGCCTGCGCGCTGACATTCGCAAAAACCTCGAGCGCGAAGTCAAGTTCCGCTTGCAAGGTCGCAACAAGCAAGCTGCCATGAACGCATTGGTCGAAAAAGCCGAGCTCGATTTGCCCCAGTCTGTGGTGCAAAACGAAATCGAGCGCTTGAAAGACGGCGCACGTGCCGACCTCAAACAGCGTGGCATCAAAGATGCCGACAAAGCACCTATTCCTGACGATATCTTCCGCCCACAAGCCGAGAGCCGCGTGCGTTTGGGCTTGGTAGTGGCAGAGTTGGTCAAGGCCAACACTTTGAACGCTACTGAAGCGCAAATCAAAGCCCACATTGAAGAACTGGCTTCTAGCTACGAGCGTCCAGAAGACGTGGTGCGTTGGTACTATGGTGACAATCAGCGCATGGCTGAAATCGAAGCTGTTGTCATTGAATCCAATGTCTCCGACTTCATCATGTCCAAAGCCAAAGTGACTGAGAAAGCCATTACCTTCGACGAATTGATGGGCCAACAAGCCTGATCCATTTGAACCCTTTGCAGTTTGGAAACACCATGAATTCACTCGACATCCAAGCCTTGGGCAATGTGCCCATGGTCATTGAAACGTCAGGTCGCGGCGAACGCGCCTACGACATCTACTCGCGTTTGCTCAAGGAGCGCGTGATTTTCTTGGTGGGTGAGGTCAATGACTACACAGCCAACTCTGTGGTGGCGCAGTTGTTGTTTTTGGAAAGCGAAAATCCAGAGAAGGACATTTCTTTCTACATCAACTCGCCTGGTGGTTCAGTCAGTGCTGGCATGGCCATTTATGACACCATGAACTTCATCAAGCCCGATGTTTCTACTTTGTGCACCGGCATGGCTGCCAGCATGGGCGCGTTTTTGTTGTCTGCAGGTACCAAAGGCAAGCGTTTTTCTTTGCCCAATTCCAAGGTCATGATTCACCAGCCCTTGGGCGGCACCCGCGGCCAAGCCACCGAAATTGAAATTCACGCCCGTGAAATTCTCAAAACACGTGAGCAACTGAACCGCATCTTGGCTGAAAACACGGGCCAGCCCCTCGAAAAGATCCAATTGGACACCGAGCGCGACTACTATCTGTCGGCCGATGAGGCCAAAGAATACGGTCTGATTGACCAAGTTATTTCAAAACGTCCCTGAGACGCAACAAATCGGGGCTGAAATCATCATTTCTGCCCTGTTTTTTGAAGACGGCGCCCCCATTCTGGGAGAGCGCCGTTTTTCTTTCGTTATCATAGGGAAAATAGAACCACAGGGCGTCGTTTATGGCCGATAAAAAAGGCTCAGTTACCGAAAAGAATTTATATTGCTCCTTCTGCGGCAAAAGCCAGCACGAAGTGAAGAAACTCATCGCAGGCCCCTCGGTCTTCATTTGCGACGAGTGCATTGATTTGTGCAACGACATCATTCGTGATGAATTGCCTGCTACCGAAATTGCCAAAGACACCAAAAATGGTTTGCCTACGCCCTTGGACATCAAGACCAATTTGGACAACTATGTCATTGGCCAAGAAAAGGCCAAACGTACTTTGGCCGTCGCGGTATACAACCATTACAAGCGTTTAAAGCACAAAGAGGGCGCCAAAAAAGAAGACGTCGAGTTGGCCAAGAGCAACATTTTGCTGATTGGCCCCACTGGCTCTGGCAAAACTTTGTTGGCCCAAACATTGGCGCGCATGCTGGATGTGCCTTTTGTCATGGCCGATGCCACCACCCTCACCGAAGCAGGTTACGTGGGTGAAGACGTTGAGAACATCGTGTCCAAGTTGCTGCAAAGTTGCAACTATGACGTTGATCGTGCTCAGCGCGGCATTGTTTACATCGACGAAATTGACAAAATCACGCGTAAATCAGACAACCCCTCCATCACGCGTGATGTGTCGGGCGAGGGCGTGCAGCAAGCCTTGCTTAAGTTGATTGAAGGCACCATGGCCAGTGTGCCACCCCAAGGCGGCCGCAAGCATCCCAACCAAGACTTTTTGCAAATTGACACCACCAACATCTTGTTCATTTGCGGTGGCGCGTTTGCGGGCTTGGAGAAGGTCATTGAAAACCGTACAGAGGCTTCTGGCATTGGTTTTGGTGCCGTGGTGAAGAGCAAGAAACAACGCTCGCTCACAGAAGTCTTTACCGAAGTTGAGCCAGAAGATTTGATCAAGTTTGGCCTCATCCCCGAACTGGTGGGCCGTATGCCTGTGGTGGCCACTTTGGCCGAGCTCACAGAAGAAGCCTTGGTGCAAATTTTGACCGAACCTAAAAACGCCTTGGTCAAACAATTTGGTCAACTGCTCAACATGGAAGGCGTTGAACTCGAGATTCGTCCCGAAGCTTTGCACGCCATTGCCAAGAAAGCCTTGGCTCGTAAAACGGGTGCGCGTGGCCTGCGTTCTATCTTGGAGCAAGCTCTGATCGACACCATGTTCGAACTGCCCAACGCAAGCAACGTTGAAAAAGTGGTGGTGGATGCGTCCACCATCGAAGAGAACCACGTGCCTTTGCTGGTCTACCGAGAGTCGGCCAAGCAAGCTTGATTTTTTCCAGCCCACCCCCTGAACTCGATCAATAACCCTATGAACTTAAGGCTTGAAATCGGAAAAACAGGGGCCATCTATCCCACAAACCCAAGGGAATCAAATGTCTGGACACACACCACTGCCCGCTGAACTGCTCGACCTGCCGATGTTGCCTTTGCGCGATGTCGTGGTCTTTCCGCACATGGTCATCCCACTTTTTGTGGGACGCCCCAAAAGCATCAAGGCCCTCGAAACGGCCATGCTCACCGATCGCCGCATCATGCTGGTCGCTCAAAAAACAGCAGCCAAAGACGAGCCTGAAGCCACCGACATGTTTGAAGTCGGATGTATTTCTACCATCTTGCAAATGCTCAAGTTGCCAGATGGCACCGTCAAGGTTTTGGTAGAAGGTCAGCAGCGCGCCAAGGTTCAAACCATTGCCGATGGTGAAGCGCATTTTGTTGCCACGGTGATGCCCGTTGAAGTGGCTGCCGAAAAAGCCGAACAAAGCAGCGAAATTGAGGCGTTGCGCCGCGCTGTCATGCAACAGTTTGACCAGTACGTCAAACTCAACAAAAAGATTCCACCCGAAATTCTGACGTCGATTTCCAGCATCGATGAGCCCGGGCGTTTGGCTGACACCATCGCTGCACACTTGCCGCTTAAGTTAGAGAACAAGCAAGTGGTGCTCGACTTGGCCAGCATTCGCGATCGGTTAGAGAACCTCTTTACACAACTCGAGCGCGAAGTTGACATTCTGAATGTGGACAAGAAAATCCGTGGCCGTGTCAAACGCCAAATGGAAAAGAACCAACGCGACTTCTATTTGAACGAGCAAGTCAAGGCCATTCAAAAAGAACTTGGTGAAGGGGAAGAGGGCGCCGACATTGAGGAAATCGAAAAGAAAATCAAGGCCGCCAAAATGCCTGCGGAAGCGCGCAAGAAGGCCGATGCTGAGTTGAAAAAACTCAAGCTGATGTCCCCCATGTCGGCTGAGGCCTCTGTGGTGCGCAACTACATTGAAGTTCTAACCGGCTTGCCTTGGAGCAAGAAGACCAAAATCAAACATGACTTGGGCAATGCCGAAGGCGTTTTGAACGAAGACCACTATGGTCTTGAAAAAGTCAAAGACCGCATCATGGAATACTTGGCGGTACAACAGCGTGTCGACAAGGTCAAAGCACCTATTTTGTGTTTGGTTGGGCCGCCTGGCGTCGGTAAAACATCGTTGGGTCAATCCATTGCCAAAGCCACAGGACGCAAGTATGTTCGCATGGCCTTGGGCGGTATGCGTGACGAAGCCGAAATTCGCGGTCATCGTCGTACCTACATTGGCGCCATGCCTGGCAAAGTCCTGCAAAGTTTGAACAAGGTCGGCACGCGCAATCCGTTGTTTTTGCTCGACGAAATTGACAAGCTTGGCACCGACTTCCGAGGCGATCCTTCCAGCGCATTGCTGGAGGTCTTAGACCCCGAACAAAATCACACCTTTGGCGATCACTATGTCGAAGTGGATTTTGATTTGAGCGATGTCATGTTTGTGGCCACTTCCAATTCCATGAACATTCCTTCTGCGCTTTTAGATCGCATGGAAGTGATTCGTTTGTCGGGTTACACAGAAGACGAGAAGACCAGCATTGCCATCAAGTATTTGTTGCCTAAACAAATGAAAAACAATGGCGTGAAGAATGAAGAACTGAGCATCAGTGATGCTGCTGTGCGCGATGTGGTTCGCTACTACACCCGTGAAGCTGGCGTCCGTTCACTTGAGCGCGAGCTTTCCAAAATTTGCCGCAAAGTGGTCAAAAGTTTGTTGCTCAAGCAAATGACGGCGCCGGTATTGGTCACACCCGACAATTTGAACGATTTCTTGGGCGTGCAGAAGTACACCTACGGTCGCGCGGAGGCCGCCAACCAAGTGGGACAAGTGGTTGGCTTGGCTTGGACGGAAGTTGGCGGCGATTTGCTCACCATCGAAGCAGCCCTCATGCCAGGCAAGGGTGTCATAACGCGTACCGGCTCTTTGGGCGATGTCATGAAAGAGTCTGTAGAAGCCGCTCGCACCGTGGTTCGCAGCCGTTCACGCATGTTGGGCATCAAAGATGAAATCTTTGAGAAAAAAGATTTGCACATTCACGTCCCAGATGGCGCCACACCCAAAGATGGCCCCAGTGCTGGCGCAGCCATGACCACGGCCATGGTGTCTGCCATGACGGGCATTCCTGTGCGCGCAGATGTGGCCATGACGGGCGAGATTACTTTGCGCGGAGAGGTTACCGCCATCGGTGGTTTGAAAGAAAAACTGTTGGCTGCTTTACGCGGTGGCATCAAGACCGTTTTGATTCCAGAAGACAATGTCAAAGACTTGCAGGACATCCCTGAGAATGTCAAAAATGGTTTAGAAATTGTGCCTGTGAAATGGATCGACAAAGTCCTAGAAGTGGCCTTGGAAAAAATGCCACAAGCTTTGCCTGAAGAAGAGGTCGAGGCCGTCACAGCACCCGTTGCAACGGACACCAAAACAGCTGGCAAGGAGGGCGCCATTAAACATTGATAGATTTTTTTAGAGGACTTTAAAAATTCTCAAAAATTACGCTACAATTCGTCCAACGCAAACAAATCGGCATACAATGCTAAGTTGCTTGCAAATGCGGGATTAGCTCAGTTGGTAGAGCGATACCTTGCCAAGGTATAGGTCGAGAGTTCGAGCCTCTTATCCCGCTCCAAACATTGAAAGACCAACCAACGTCTTTCAGCAAATTAGGGAAGCAACAGCTTCCCTTTTTTGTCACAAAAATACGGCGCGGTAGCAAAGCGGTTATGCACCGGATTGCAAATCCGTGTAGGTCGGTTCGACTCCGGCCCGCGCCTCCAAATTTCTCTTTTGAAATTAACAAAATAGCCCCGCAAGGGGTTTTTTGTTGTTCAAAATTAAACTGGTTACTTAATAAGTAAAAATTAATTCTGAATTTAATAATTTGTGAAAATTCTGGTTTATCGCTTTTATAAGATGACTTAAATTGCGTTACGCTTCACCACATTCAAAACTCATTCGGCTTATTTTCATGGTCTCTAGAATCACTCCCTCATCGACGTCTATCTTAGGTGCGTGTTTTGTCATGTTGGCTGCACTTTCTGCAGCTATTCCTGCACATGCCGGCCGTCCCCTAACTGTTGACGATGCCAATGTTAACGACACCGGTGACGGTCACGTAGAGATGTGGTGGACACGTTCACCTGGTGGCACCCGTTCTTGGACAGTGGCACCCGCTTACGCACCTGTCGACAACATTGAATTAGCTGCTGGCGTATCCCGCGAAATGCGCACTGGCATTCAAACACAAAATATCCAAGCCAAATTCAGAATTACACCCACACAAGAGAATGGTTGCAACTTTGGCGCAGTGGCGGGTTATGCCCGCGTTGAAGGCGACTCATCCAAACCTTATGTCAATGCCTTGTTCTCTTGCAACAGCGCTACATTGGGCAGTCTGCACACCAACTTGGGTGCACTTGATGCTTCTAGTTCACAAAGGGTTCGCACTTGGGGTGTGGCCTGGGAAAGAGCCTATGGCGAAGTAACAGTGCACATTGAGAAATTTGGCATGGAAAACGAAAAGCCCACAGTGGCCACGGGTCTGCGTTTCAATGTGATGGAAGATTTGCAGTTGGACACCAGCGTTGGACGTACCAACAAACAAAATGTTGTCACTGTCGGTTTGAAATGGATGTTCTAAAGTGTTGACCAATCTCAAAATCGGATCGCGCCTCACCGCGGGCTTTGCCATCGTCATTTGCGTTTTCTTGGCTGCTATGTCTGCCGTTTTGTACTTTCAAAAAGAGACCTTGAAAGCCGCACAACAAATTCAAAGAGAGAGCTTGCCTTTTGCGTTGATGGCAGACGATATGGTTTTGGATGTCACGCAAGTGCAGCAATTTCTGCAAGATGCAGCAGCCACACACAATCGTGAAAGCTTTGGTGAGGCTGATAAATATGCAAAACAATTCAAGGCAAACCTTGCAAAGTTCCGTGTCATGTTTGAGAACGAACAAGATGCAGAGGCTTTGAAGAAGCTGGCCGAAATCGATAAAAGCTTTGATGCTTTTTATGAACTCGGCAAGGAAATGACCGAAATTTACATTACCAAAGGCATTGAAGCCGGCAATGTTTTAATGGAAGACTTTGACAAGCGCTGTAGTGAATTGAGTGAAATTCTTGGCGAACTGCGTCAAGTACAGGTGGACGAAGCCAATGAAATGGCTCAAAACATTGTTGAAAGTAGCACGCAGTCTCGCAACGCGCTTTTAATGGGAGGCGTCATTGGTTTGTTGTTGGGTGCGCTCATCAGTTATTGGGTCACCAGTACCATTGTTAAGCCTGTCAATCAGTTGCAAACTGCGATTGAAGACATAGAAGCCAGAGGCGATTTCAGCCAACGTGTTCGCATCAAATCGGGTGACGAAATTGGTGCAATGGCCAAGTCTTTTAATGCATTGCTAGAGGCTCAGCAAAAAGCCATTGCAGAAGTCAGTTCTGTGGTTGGGCAAATAGCTGAAGGCGAGTTTTCTGCGCGTGTGCATGCAGACCTGAAAGGCGACTTGTTGCGCATGAAAAATGCCGTCAACGAAAGTGCCGACGGTATTCAAACAACCATGCGCGATTTGAACAATGTCATGCTTGCCCTTTATAACGGTCAATTTGATGTGCAATCTAACGCGAATGGCAAAGGCGAATTCAAACAAGCTTTAGATCAAGCCAGTTTGGCCATGAGTGCTTTGCAAAGCATGTTGGGCGAAATTGGCCAAGTCATGAAAGGCGTCTCGCAAAGTAATTTAAGTGTGCGGGTTGAAGGCAATGGCCGCGGCGAACTTGCCACCCTCAAAGAAAACCTCAACACATCTTTGTATGCACTGGCTGGCACCATGAAAGCCATTCACCTGAACACGCGTCAGGTGGCCTCAGCCGCCAGCGAGTTCACAACAGCCATCGGCCAAATTGCAGATGGCGCACAAAACCAAAAGCACGCCATGCGACAAGTCTTGGCTGCATTGACGCAAACCACTTCAGCGGTCATGGACGTAGCGCGCAACACAGCAGAGGCCAGCATGAAGTCTCGTGCGGCCATTGAGTTGGTGAAGAGTGGTCAAAGCAAAATGGACATCATGATCGAAGTGGTGAATAACATTGCGGCCAACTCCGGGAAGATCAACAAAATTACCGAAGTGATTGAAGGCATTGCCAACAAAACCAATTTGCTGTCACTGAATGCTGCCATTGAAGCGGCACGCGCTGGCGAACATGGCAAAGGTTTTTCTGTGGTGGCCGAAGAGGTTGGAAAATTGGCCAGTAGCAGTGCTGAAAGCACGCAACAAATTACCTTGTTGGTGCAAGAAGCTGCAGCAGAAGCTGCGCGAGCGGTTGCCACCGTTCAGCAAGTTGCAGACGACATGCGCAACATTGAAGCCAGTGCCAATGCCACGGATGGCATGCTTGAGCGAATTTCTGCGGCCATGGAGCAACAAAGCGCCGCGGTTGAAGAGATTAACGCAAACGTTGGCAGTTTGGACCGTATCGCTGACAACAATGCATCTGCATCTGATGAAATTAGTGCCACAGTGATTGAACTCTCGCGCGTTGCAGATGCAACTCGCATCGAGGTTGAAAAGTTCAAGATTTAATTTCTGACAGAGTGTCAGGTCTCATCTAACAGGCGACAGGCACGAAGCGCCTGCTCGCCCGATAGTCATCTCGTCATGTTTGGAATCGCTGAACTTCCCGTTGCGTTGCATCTGCAATCTTAGAGAGTTCAACAACAGTCGCGGCAATCTCTTCTGAGGCCGCTGAATTGCTGTGGGCAATTTGGTCCAAATTGTTGAGGTTTGCATTGATTTGCTCAACGGCAGTGCTCTGCTGTTCTAGTGCCAAAGTAATGCGTTGCAACATCTCGTCGGTGGCTTGAGTTTCGCGTTCAATACCCAACATGTCTTGGCTCACTTCGCCCACGGCGGTTACTGCAATGCGCGCTTCTTCAACAGCCTGCTGAACCAACAGCGCAATTTCTTGCGAGCTCTCTGCGCTGTTCAAGGCCAGCTTACCCACTTCATCGGCAACCACCGCAAAGCCTTTACCATGCTCGCCGGCGCGAGCCGCTTCGATGGCAGCATTCAGGGACAATAAATTGGTTTTGTTGGCAATTTTTTCAATCACATCGGTGATCTTGTTGATCTTTTCTGAATTGCTGGCAATGTTGTTGACGACTTTCACCATCTCGTCCATTTTTTCCATGCTGGCGCGAACCAGTACAAAGGACTGACGGGATTTTTGACTGGCCAGTTCGGTATTTTGTGAAACTTCAGCCACTGACGTCACAGTTTGTCTAACTGCGTTGGACACTTGGCTGATGGCATCGGTTTGTGAACGGGCACCATCCGAGATTTGGCCAATGGCGTTGGAGGCTTCGCCGGAGGCTGCGGCGACTTGACGTGCATTGCCGTGAATGGTGGTCATGGCGCTGCGCAGGGCATCCAGAGATTGATTGATGTTTTGCTTGAGTTGATCGAGTTCACCCAGCGCTTGTGCAATCACGCGTCTTTGAAGGTTGCCCTGCGCCACACCCTGCATCACATGGGTAATGTCTTGAAACACAGTTTGCTGGGCTGCCATGCTTTGATTGATGTTTTGTTTCAAGATGTCCAACTCACCTTTGGCCTCAGCCGTGACTCTTAAAGCAAAATTGCCATTGGCCACACCTTGCATGACATGGGTAATGTCTTGAAACACCGATTGTTGAACTTGAATACTTTGGTTAATGTTCTCTTTCAAGGCACCCAGGTCACCCTTGGCAGCCACAGTGACGCGCCTGTCTAGGTGGCCCTGTGCCACAGCGGTCATCACGCTCACGATGTCTTGAAGCGTGGATTGCAAAGATTTCTGCATTTGAGAAACTTTGAACAGAAGGGGCGAGTCGGTTGCGCTGACGGGTTGGCCGCGCGCTGAAAAATCGCCCTCACTGATTTGGCCTGAAAGCTCGGCGACCAATGCAGACTCTACGGCCTCTCGGCGCAAGCTAACAGCCATGAAAATCAAAACAGCTGCTTCAAAAACAACATAGGCGGCATGCAGAATGATGGTGCCAATGTGAACTTGGCCCTCAATCACCGTGATACCGGCCATCTGTTGCGCTTGCAAATAGCCAAACAAAAGATGGTGCACTGCAATGAGACCGGCAGCCGCCACGATGGCGCGCCAATCTCGGTAGTAGAGTAAGAAGGCTAGCAGGGTAAAAATGCCAAAGTGGCTTTCAATCATGCCTTGGCTTTGTTGGATATTGAGCGCAGAAAAAACCATCAAGGCACAAGCAATGGCAATTCGTGAAGCCAATGAGCCGGGTGCACTTTTGTAAATGGCCCAAGGCACCAGCAGTGCAGGCAGCCCAACAGCCGCGGTTAAATTCCAAGTGTTTGTGAAAAAGGCGCACACAAAGCAAACTAGAAGCAAAAAGACCATCATGCTCAACATGACCCGGTCGGCCGCAGCACGCTGGGGTTGTAATATTTGTTCTTCGTGCAAGGATGCAGAAAATTGATTGTTCAAACTCATTTTAAATAGACCTGCAAAAACTGCCCATGAACACAGGATCATTCAAGAAATACCATCCCATTGCTGCGAGGCTGTAAACCAGCCAGCCAAACAAAAGCAACCAAGTCCATCGGGGGATTGGTTTGACAAGTGGGGAGGGATTGCGCAATTTGAGCCTGTAGAAAGAAGACTGCATTCTAGTGACTTACTAAAATCCTTCTTCATGCGCATGGAATATACATTCAACGATTAGAATTGCAGCAAAAAAACGTGAACAGGTGCGCCTTTAGAGGCCCACTCATTACCAAAGGTTTATGAATGTCTAGCAACGGTCCACTTTTTGCAGTCGATAACGAAAAACTGAGCAAGTTGGGTATCAATTTCTTGAACTCCCAAGAGGGGATGCAGGCCATCCAGTCTGGCCAGTTCAAAGGCGAGGAACGACTTTATGTTTCCATGCTGAGTACGCCCTTGCTCAATGCCACCATGTTTTTGCCACACAAGGTACTCATCCGCGCGGGTGAGCAATTTGAAGAAGGATTCTTCATTGTGAGTGGTGAAGTTCAAATTACACACAAAAACAAAACCTATACCGTGGGTCCAGGTGCCGTGCTGGGATTGTCTGAAGGCATGGTGGGACTGCCGTCCCGTTATACAGCTGTAGCAGCCACCTCAATTCAGCTCAAAATCATCGATTTCCACAAAGTGGATTCCATCATCAACGTACTGCCTTCAGAGGTGAGGGCCATTTTGGCCACCATCATCAAGCGCATCCTGACCCCATAAGAGGTGTAAATTGAGCGATTTCAAAACGGAAACATTTGAAGCGGGCCAGTTCATTTGCAAAGTGGGTGACCAAGCGACTCACCTGTATTTTTTGCAGCAAGGCAGTGTTGAATTGGTCAGTGCATCGGGTGACGCTTTTGCGGTCATTCCAGAAGGTCAGTCTTTTGGTGAAGCCGCCATTTTGAAAGGCGGCATCAGGGCAGCCTCCATTCGTGCCAAAACAGATGCCGTGTGCAAAGTGATTGGAAACGATCAAGCGCGTGAATTGTTAATCAGTTACTCGCCTTTGCTGGTCGTCATCATGGAAGGTCTGTTGCTTCAGCAGGCCATGGCCAACGCCATCAAATTCAGCAAATAAAAGTTGACGGCCGCGTGTCAAAATTTTTTTCATTGAACCCAACGCCATAGAAGGAGCGATCTGTGCAGACAACGCCTTTCTCTGGTTTTTTGGTTCGTGATGACAAATCATGGCAACAGTGTTTGGAAAGCTCTTACACTGT
>JBEDKQ010000068.1:0-21985 GCA_041172085.1 Pseudomonadota bacterium
TTCACTGCTCGCAACGTCCGGTTTGCTGCTCGCTTTGGGCTTTCGGCATGGCCTTGACCCAGACCACATCGCTGTGGTCGATGGCATGACGCGTCTGCGCCACAACGGCAGCGCTTATTGGAAAGCACGCCTCACTGGTTTTCAATTCGCAGCCGGTCACAGCCTCACCATTTTGCTGGCCACTTTTGTGTTCTTTCTGTACGGCGTTCAACTGCCCGAATGGTTAGATGCCACGGGTCTTTGGATTTCAACGTTTTTCTTGTTGTGGCTAGCCTACCGGAACTTTAAGTTTTGCTTTTCTGGCTACGAAACACATCACCACGCTGGCAGCCCTGTTCAGCGCAAAATTCTGCAAGCCATGGGGCCCTTTGCGCACCCCATGGGCGTCGGTTTTGGTTTTGCCATTTCTTTCGACTCCCTGGCGCAAGCTGGTCTGATGGCAGCAAAGGGGCACGAGTTGGGTGGGTTCTTTGCCATCGTGGCCTTGGCAGCGAGTTTTGGTGCTGGCATGATGCTGGCCGATACCAGCAATGGCTTGCTCATGCATTGGCTGGTCAATCGAAGCCATCATTTGGCTCACCAAGCGGGCCGCATCATGAGTGGTGTGGTAGCCACGCTGTCGCTCCTGGTTGTGGCCGTTGGCCACAGCAGCCAGCACTTTCCGCAACTGGAAGAAATTTGGGATGCCTGGGGTGGCTACATTGGCGTGGGTGTTACTGGCATTGCCTTGTTGGTTTACTTGGTCAGCGCCCGAATTTACAAATCAAAGAATCTCAACTGGCAGGTTGTAGATGCACATGGTGAACACCATCGCCGTGGTCGTGCCCCTTCGCTCCTTTTTCCAAAGTGACCGGCACAATTTGAACCGAACCGTGTCGCACGCCTGTTTGGGCCACGATGCGGTGCGCAAACTGTCTCACCTCTTTGGTTTTGCCTCTTAAAAATGCCACTTCCAAACAGTTGTCATGGTCTAAGTGCAAGTGCATGCTCGACACCGTGAGGTCATGGTGGTCATGCTGCAAGTTGGCAATGCGCTCTGCCATGGTGCGGTCGTGGTGGTTGTACACATAACCCAAATGCGCAATGCAATGCTCGCTTTCGTTTTGACGCAAAGTTTCTTGTGAGTGCCATCCTCGAATCAAATCACGAATGGCCTCCGAGCGCGAGGCATAGCCATTTTTATCGGCCAATTGGTCCAAAATGGCAGCCAATTCCGTTTCCAGTGAGATCGTGATGCGTTCCATGAATGTGCCTTGCAGAAATAGTCAGCGAATGGCAGGATGATACGCAGAACAAAAACACCTGTCTCATGAACGCCCCCACCCTCGACAAACGCATTCCCGTCTATTTGCTCACAGGCTATTTGGGCAGTGGCAAAACCAGTCTGCTCAAATCGTGGCTGGCGCAAGATGAATTGAAGGAAGCCGCACTCGTCATCAATGAGTTGGGCGAGGTGGGCTTGGACAACCAACTCTTGCGTGGTGCCACCGAAAACAGCGCACTGGTGGCCAATGCTTGCGTTTGCTGCACGGGTTTGCCGGGCTTGGCCGAAGCGCTTGAAGACTTGTTTTGGGCGCGCCTAGAAAGACGCATGCCTCGCTTTCCCAACTTGGTCATTGAAACCACTGGCCTTGCAGAGCCTGGCCCCGTGGCCGAGGCCTTGCGAAGCAGCGACTTGCTCAAAGAGCGCTATCGATTGGCTGGCGTCATCACATGCCTTAGCGCCAGCACGGCCGATGCGGTTCTCAAGCAACACGCCGAGGCACGCGCGCAATTGGCAGGTGCAGACGTCTTGATCATGACCAAAACAGATTTGGTCAGTTCAACGCAATTGGATGCACTGCATTTGCGCGTACAACACCAGTTGGCACATTTAGAACTTGAAAAACCGCCCACTCTGTTGACCTCTGCGCGGGCCGATTTGTCTGCAGAAGATTTAATCAACAGTTTGGCTCGACGGTTCATTTCCGACAAAGAAGTGGCCCCTTCATCGGCCCATGCTCTTGCATTGCAAGTTGTCACAACGCCTTCGCACGCTTTGCATTTGCACACGCCGGGCGAGCACTGTGCAATCTGCGAGCATGAACACAAGCACGAACACGAACATGCACATGTTCATTCTGCACAGGCTTTGTGGTGGCCCATTGCTTCCAGCACTGCGATCGAAGCGCTGCAAGCGCAAGTGGGTGAATTGCAACAGACCTTGGGCGCAGAACTTCTGCGCTTAAAAGGCCGCGTTCAAACAGCAGAAGGTCGGTATGTGATTCAGCTGGCGCCTTTTGAGACACACGCAGAAGTGTGTCCAGATGAATTGGCTTGGACAGACAACACGCGCAGTGGTCTGACCGTGATCGTTAGCAGCCCCTTGTCTGAGGCTTCAGCGCAATACCTTGTGCAACAAGGTATATCAAGCCTTGGCGATGACGCCAAGACTTGAAAATTTTCAGCGTTTATTTCCAAGGATCGATGGTCATGTGAATGGCGTCTTCTGCGCCTTCACCCACCAAAGAACGGATGGCGTATTCGGTTTGGTCCAAACCAAACATGTGCGTGCTCATGTCTTTGACATTGTGACGATTGCCCGCAATGAGTTGCAGCGCCAATTCCACAGATTCATAACTGTGGCCGCGCATGCCTTTGACCGTCAGGAATTTTGCAATGATCATGTCACTGTCAAACTGCGGTACTTTTTGGCGCTTGATGCCGCCCAAAATGACGCGGCCTTTTTTGCGCGCCAATTGAATGGCACTGATCACCGAGCCGGGGCCACCCGAGGCGCAATCAATGACCAAGTCGGCCATTTGACCGCCGGTAATTTCGGCCACAGACTCGAGCAAATCGTCATCGCCAATGGCCACGGTGTGGCTGGCGCCCAAGTGCTTGGCCATGGCCAAGCGTTTTTTGTCGGACGGTGTGTTCAAACCCGTCACAATGATTTTGTCGACGCCTGCTTCACGCGCGGCCACAACACACGACAAGCCTTGTTGACCAGGGCCTTGAATCAATACCGTCTGGCCAGGGCCAGCGCCGCCATGCAGGTACGTCCACTCAATGCCGTTGGACATGGGCAATGCCAAGGCTGCGTACTTGGGCTCGAGGCCTGCGGGTACTTTGTGAAACACCGTGTTCATGTGCAGCTCTTGGTACTGGGCAAAACCACCCCACAAACCAGAGCCGCGGCTTAAACCTGTGGCGCCATAGCGTGGGCCGCCTAAACGCCAATCGGTGGCATTGCACAAACGGAAATCGCCACTGCGGCAAAAGTCACAGTGGCCACATGGCAGGTACTCTTCCAAGGCCACCAAGTCGCCTTCTTTCACACCCCACTTGGGCCCCGCAATGGCGCCCACTTCCTGCACATAGCCCACTGTCTCGTGACCCAAAATGGCAGGGCCTTGAATTTTGGGAAAGTCTTGGAAGAACATCCAATCGCTGCCGCAGACACCGGTAACCGCCACCTTCAACAAGCCGGCATCCGGTTTGGGATCGGGCGTTTGAAAGTTTTGAATTTCGATGGTGCCGTTGGGCATGGCCACGGCGGCCTTGAATGTGTGTCCCATGTGGGGTCCTTTGATTGGCCGAATTAAACGCTAGAGTGTGGCTTGCCAGGTGCAGACTTGAAGTGCTCTTTGGCACCTTCTTTGTAATGCACATCGCGCTTGATCAGCATGGCCACTGAGCGAATTTTTTGGTGCTCTGGGTCCAAGCCTGGCGGCACAAAGTCTGGGTTCTCGGCCAACGCACGCGCCGCCTTGATCAAACGCTGACGGGCCATGATGATGCCGTTGTCTGTTGACACCAAATTCTCTTTGGTACGGTCTTGAATGCTGCCCATGCTTTCTTGCAGTGACGCGTCTTGCATGCCAATGCCTTCAATGCCGCTGTACAAAGAGCCTTCGCGCTGGGCCTTGCGGTCCATCAGGTAATCGTTGTCCATGCGCTGCAAAGGCACGTAGTCTTTGTCGACTTTCACGTGAATGCTGGCGCCGCCCTTCATGGCATCGACCTCTTCCTTGGTCAGTGGGCGTGTGGGGTGGTAGTCAAAGCTCCAAGTCCAGCAAGCATGGTCGTTGATGGGCACCCAGAAGTGGCCGTGCACTGGGTGATCACCTCGGGGTGGCACCATGGTGAAGCAAGGCATGATCCAAGGCGTGATGCGCCAGTAGTACTGATCGTCTTCGGCATTGCGACGAGCACCCACCAACAAACCGCCATCCGCTTCGACCACTTCAAACACGGGGCTCAAGTCGTTCAAGTTGTATTGGTTGCCTTTGGCACCTTTGAACAAGGGGTCACGGCTGAGTGAGGCGCTGTGCAAGAACGACACGTGGCTTGAATCGATACCGCCTTCGAGGGCTTGCAACCAGTTGCTGGCTTGCAAACGCTTGGACATGTAGGAGTGCTCTAGGGGCAGGGTGGCGAATTCCCACTCTGGCAAGGGCGGCTGCTTGTCGGCGGGGCCCATGTACACCCAAATGACACCACCGCGCTCCACCATGGGGTAGGACTTCAACTTGATGCGCTCGCAGTAGCCAGAGGTGGGCTCTGATGGCACTTCGGTGCAGTTGCCATTCACATCGTATTTCCAGCCGTGATAGGGACAACGAATGCCATTGTGCTCATTGCGGCCAAACCACAAAGACACACCGCGGTGCGCGCAAAATTCATCGATCAATCCCAGCTTGCCCTCAGTGTCGCGAAAGGCCAGCATTTTTTCTGACAACAACTCAAGGCGCACGGGGTCGCAATCGGGGCCTGGCAATTGCTCTGACAACAAAGCGGGCAACCAATAACGACGGAACAAATTGCCCATGGCCGTACCAGGACCCGTTTGCGTCACCAAATCATTGAGTTCTTTTTTCAACATGCACGTTTCTCCTCGAGTGCCTTCGCACGGCGTCCTAAAATGATCGATATTTCTGTGTGAAATTTCCGCTGACGAAACCGTTCCTTATAAAGGAACAATGTTCTTTCATTAGAAACGAGGTTATCATCAGCGACTTGTCATTGTCAACTGGAGATTCTTTATGTCGGGTGCGTGCCGTTTTCTCTCTTTGTGCAAAGCCGCTGAGGTTGCAGAAGGTAAAGCCATCAAGGTCGAAAAAGACGGCCTGACCTTGGCTGTGTTCAACATTGAGGGTGAATACTTCGTCACAGACGACACCTGCACACACGGCCCAGGCTCTCTTTCAGAAGGCCCCATCGAGGGCGATGTGGTGGAATGTGATTTTCACAATGGCGCCTTCAACATCAAAACAGGCGCGGTGGTGGCTGCCCCTTGCATGATTCCTTTGAAAACCTACAAAGCCCGTTTGCAAGGCGATGAGATCACCATTGAGACCTGATGCATTGCGCAGACTTTATAGTTTTTCTCACACCAGCGTGACAAAAAAGGCCCTTCAAAGGGCCTTTTTTGTGGGTGCTTGAAGCTGCCTTAAAAGGTCAATTGTCGGGCTTGACAGTTTTGATCATGGGCGCCCACTGCTTTAACTCTTCGCCCACATAGTGGGTGAATTTTGCAGGATCCCAATCAAAGGTTTCCATCGATTGTTTGGCCAACATGTCCTTGGCGGCCTGGCTTTGCATGATCTTGCGAACTTCCTTGTTCAACTTGTCAACCACACCACTGGGCATGCCCGCGGGTCCAGACAAGGAAAACCATGTGAGCGCCACCAATTGGGGATAGCCTAACTCTGCAAAGGTCGGCACATTGGGAAACTCAGGCATGCGCTTGGATGACGTGATGGCCAAAGCGCGCAGTTTGCCGGCTTGAATTTGCGCGCTGGCGGTGGACAGTGTGGTGAACAAAGCTGGAATATGCCCCGCAATCGTATCGGCCACAGCAGGGCTACCGCCCTTGTAGGCGACATGCTGCATGGGCGTTTTGGACATCACCTCAAAGGCTTCGCCAATCAAGTACCCATGCGTTCCCTTGCCAGGTGAACCCCAACTCACTGGATTGGCTTTGGCATATGCCATGAAGCTTTTCAGATCTGGGATAGGCAACTGCGCATTCACCGCCAACACAATGGGGGGGCCACCCAGCATGGCAATGTGCGTGAAGTCTTTGATGGGGTCGTATGTTTTGGGATTTTCAGTGGGCGCAATCACATGCGATGCAACACCAGAAATGACCAGGTTGTAGCCATCAGGCGCAGACTTGGCAACTTGTTGGGACCCAATCATGCCACCCGCACCGCCCTTGTTTTCAATCACAAAGGGTTGCTTGAAAGTCTCGGTCAAACCCACAGCAATCAAACGCCCCAAACTGTCCGAGCTGCCACCTGCCGCGTAGGGCACCACAATTTTGACGGCCCTTTGTGGCCAAGCGGTATCTTGCGCAGCGGCATTGCCCGCAGCCAAAGAACACAAGCACAAGAGACTGGCACCCACGGCCGCGACACGGCTGTGTGCATGGATGATTCTGTGAATCAAAGAAAAGCGTTTCAAGTTCAAGTCCCTTTTAATGCAGATGTGTGAATGCCCCGAACTGTCTTCGAAACACTTGGCCCTGTCAAGCATAGAGAACCGCCGTTCCCTATAAGGGAACGAGCAATTCTCACAGCATGTCAGTTCATGGTTTGACCCAGCCCGTCGACATCATTTTTTCAGACACCGGTTTGGTCAAAAAGATGGTGGTCAGAATGCGCGTCAGATGAAACGCGGTCACGATCGGTGCGCCCAAACCAAAGGCCTTGGACAAGATGCCCATCTCGGTCATGCCGCCAGGCGCCATCGACAAGAATGCCGTCATGATGGCCATGTTGGCGCCTTGCGAAATGAACCAAGCTGCCACCATGCAAACACTCAAGATGCCCAAAGTGACCACCGCCACTGACGCCAAGGTGCGTGGCGCGCGCGTGAAGAAAGCACGGTTGATGTGTTGACCCAAGCCCCAACCAATGACGACCTGCGCCGCAATCAGACCCAAATCTGGCAAACGCCCAGTCACATCGTTGTTGGCGCAAATGGCTGCAATCAACAAGGCCCCCAATACCCACGGATTGGGGGTGCGCAGTTTTTGAAAACACCAACCCACCAATGTGGCCGTCCCTAGCAAACCCAAAGTTAAGGGCCAACTCAAGACGCCCACACCTGGCGTTGGCATGATGGGCGTTGCACCACTGGCCCAAGCAATGTATGAAGCGGTGGAGGTGACCATCATGATGCGCACAGCATGTGCAGACGCCACCACAGCACCGTCTGCCCCAGCACGCTGCGCCTGCACCGACATTTCAGAGGAAGCGCCAAGCGCCACAGAATAGATGGCGGTGGGTCCGTCCACCTTGGCCAGCATTTGCAAAGCCCTGGCCGACATCACCGACATGAAAATGCCAACAAATGCACCCAACACCATCCACGGCGCCAAGCCACCAATCATGGCCAACACGGCGGGCGTGAAATACAAGCCAATCGAAGCACCAATGTAGATTTGCGCCGACTTGCGCGCCAACACAGGTTGTTTGTGAACGCGGTTGGCCATGCTGACGCAAGCCACCGCCACCATCGGACCCAACACCCAAGGCAGGGGCACATGCAAATGAAACGCACCCCAACCGCCGAACACGGCAAAGCCAATGGTCAGAGCCAAGCGGCCCCATCGATCGAGATCAAAGGCCATCAAGAACCTAAATAAGTGCCGCCGTTGACGTGCATCACTTGGCCCGTCACAAACCTGGCTTGATCGCTTGCCAAAAACGCCACCATGGCTGCCACTTCATCCACCGTGCCACGACGTTCAATCAGGGGATGACGCTTGGCGTGGTGGTTGGGCTCAGCTGACGCGGCACTGTTGTTGCGGTTGGTTGAAATCATGCCTGGCGAGACACAGTTGACGGTGATGCTGGGCGCCAAGTCGTGGGCCAACGCACGCGTCAAGCCGACCAATCCTGATTTGGCTGTGACCACATGGGGACGGTTCATGGCACCTGTGTGCGCAGTCAGACCGCCTATGTTGATGACAGCCCCCATAGGCGACTGACGCAACATGGGCAGTGCAGCTTGGCTGCAATAAAACGCGCCGTCCAACACCACGGCCAAGGTGTTGCGCCAATCTTCTACCGACACTTCCTCAATGGGAGCTTCGCGCCGAATGGCCGCGTTGTTGACCACCACATCCAAACGACCCCAGGTCGACTGAATCAAATCCATCATGCCCTGAACACGCTGCCTGTCGGTCACATCGGCCACACACAACAAAGCCGGTGTGCCCAGCGCCAGCAATTCATCAACCACGGCTTGGCCTTCACTGACTGAAGCACGCACATTGATGGCCAACGCAAAACCTTGCTTGGCCAAAGTGTGCGCAATACCACGGCCAATGTTGCGGCCTGCGCCAGTGACCAGCGCCACTTTTTGATCTGGCTTGAGAGTTGTCATGTTGAACTTCTGCTACTTCTTGATTGAGATTGCCGTGGGCGACTTACTTCACCGACAAGCTGCTCAAAGACACCTTGCTGGCTTTGAACAGGCCCTGCACCTGCGCCAAAATGCTTTGCGTTTGCTCGGCATCCAAGCCACCAAACTTGCAATTGGCTTTGAACTTTTGCAACAGGTCGGCATCCGACATAGGATGGTCCACACCGCCTTTGAAAAAGCCTTGACGCTGCTCTAGCACTTGGCCGTTTTTAAGGTGCACACGAACATGGCCTGTGAACTGCTTGGGGTAAGGGTTCTGAGGATCGACGGTGTAGCTGACCTTGGCCGCCAACGCACGAATGTCTGCGCCTTGCACCACCTCTTCGGTATAGGCCTCGAGGCCGGCATCGTCCAACATCAAACCCGCAGCAATGGCATAAGGAATGCTGAACTTGGCAGCATAGGCATTGGGCGGTGAATGCTTGAGCGACAAAGGCTCCCACAAACGATGCACGATGCCCTCTGCGGTATCGCACTCAATGCGATCGATCTCTGACAGGGCCACACCTTGCGCTGTCAGGTCCTGACGAATCAGTCGGGCGCAATCAATGAAGGGGTGCGCCATGGTGCCGCAAGCATAGGGCTTGAATGCAATCGTGGTCCAAATCCAAGCCTGGCCAAATTCTTTGAGCATGGCGTCAAAGTTGCCGTCGGTGGTGTTTGCAAAACCATGAAACAAACCATGGTGTCCTTCAAACACAGTGGCGGGTCCTTTGAAGCCGGCTTGCGCCATGCGCACCGCGCGATACGCTGACTGCGCAGCCCAACCCGGGTGCATGCGCTTGGTCCATGAACCGTCGGCCAAATATTCAATGATGCCGCCAGCCATGCTGCCTGCAATGCCAAAGGCGTTGACCAGTTGTTCTTCTGTCAAATGAAGCGCAGCGCCTAAGCCGGCCACACCGCCCATCACACCAAACACAGCGGTTGGGTGAAAGCCCGCTTTGTGCACGCGCGTTGGTGCCACGGCACACAAACGGCACATCACTTCAACGCCAATGGCCACACCACGCAACACATCCTCGCCCGACAAAGCGTGACGCTCGGCGGCGGCTAGCAAAGCCGGCACAATGACCACGCCAGCATGCACAGGGCCACCTTCGTAAGTGTCGTCGAAGTCTTCGCCGTGAGCCGCAATGCCGTTCACAAATGCAGCACCCTCAACCCCACACTTTTGCGCGAAACCGAAGACTGTGCAATTGCCCTCTTGCTCAAAAGCGCTGAGGGCTGCTTTCACATAAAACTCATGGCGTGCGGCAATGCAAATGCCAAGCACATCGGTGATCAATCGCTGACCAACTTGTTGGCCAAGTGGCTCTTTCTCTGGGCGAGCATTGACAATGCCATGCGCCAATTGTTGGGCAACTGTGACGCTGGACGAGGTTTGTTCTTGTTTCATTTCGCAGACTTTCGACGATCCGAAATTTCTTTCCAAAGAGAGTAAGCCGACAAGACTGCCGACAACCCTAACAAAATGGCAGACACCGTGTCAGTGACAAAAATGCTGTGATCGCCGCCAGAGATCAACAGACTGCGGCGGTAATTTGACTCCACCATGTAACCCAAAACCATGCCCAAGACCATGGGCAAAACGGGCAGCTTCAACAAGCGCATGGCATAGCCCAACAAACCAATGAGCAACACCAAGCCACAGTCAAACAAACTCTGATGAATGGCGAAAACACCCGCCATGACCAAGGCCAAAATAAAGGCAATCAAATAGGGCTTGGGTCGATTGACCAGCCACATGCAGGGCGACAAGATCACGAGGCCAATGAGCAACATGGCAATGTTGGCAATCAACAAGCCACCATAAAGACCGTAAACCACTTCAGGTGCTTTTTGAAACAGCATGGGGCCAGGCTGCAAACCATGGATCAAAAATCCACCGAGCAAAATGGCGGCAGAGTTAGAGCCAGGAATGCCCAAACTGAGCAGTGGCACCAAGGCGGTTGCCGTGACCACGTTGTTGGCAGCTTCAGGTGCCGCCACACCTTCTGGCGAGCCCTTGCCAAATTCTTCGGGATGCTTTGACCACCGCTTGGCTTCTGTGTAAGCCATGAACGCAGCAACAGTACCGCCGGCACCTGGCGTCACACCTTCAAAAGTACCAATGGCAGCGCCAATGGCTTGAGGCTTGAACAACCGTTTGCTCATGGCCCAGTTGGGCAATTTCAAACGTGTTGAAGCATTGCCGCCACGGGCCCATGGTGGCTCCCCAATTTGAACCAACATTTCTGTGACCGCAAACAAGCCCACCATGACCAAAATAGGTTTGACGCCATCGAGCAAGTCTTCTGATCCAAAGGTAAAGCGCTGAACACCCGAGACAGGATCGCTGCCGATGAAGGCAATCATCAAACCCATGCACGCGGCAATCACACCACGCAACAAAGAACCACCGGACAGACCGGCAATGACAGACAAGCCCAAGATACCCAAGGAGAAGTAAGCAGCAGGGGTGAAAGCGAGCGCAACTTGCGCCAAGCTTTCTGTGCACAGCACCAAGACCACTAAGCCAAATAAACCACCATAGAGACCTGACATCAAAGAAATGCCCAAGGCTTCGCCCGCTTGACCGCGCTTGGCCATTTCGTTGCCATCGATCACCGTGGCGGATGCAGAGTTGGTACCTGGGGTTCGAATCAAGATGGCAGGAATCGAGCCGCCGTATTCAGCGCCTACGTACACACTGGCCAACAAGACCAAGGCATTGGTGGCTTCCATGCCAACCGTGAAAGGCAAGAGCAAGGCCATTGCAATAGAGGGCGAAATGCCAGGCAAGGCGCCGCCAAAGATCCCCCACAACACACCTGCAAACGCACACAAAATAACCCAGCCAGAGGCCAGGTTAGAAAGTGCTAACAAAAAACTTTCCATGATTTATTTTCCAATCCACTGTGACCACATACCTGTTGGCAAGTGAATTTCCAAGGCGTAATCAAACGACAACCACAAGGCGGGGCCGGTGATCAAAGCGCACCAAAGCAAAGTTTTGAGTTGCCGAGCGCCACCAAAATAAGCCACAGCGGCCACCATGACGCCAATCGAGACAATGAAACCCAAAATAGTCACCAGCATCAAAAAGCCGAGCAACAGCGCCAACAAACCCATCGCCTTCCAGTGCGGGTGCGCACTGCCCCCGGGCTCGACTTCTTCTACTTCAACACTTGCTTCCGCTTTTGATTTCAACCAAGACTTCAAAAACAGCAACGCCGACGCCAAGCACATCAGGTAGCCGATGCCAATGGGCACACCGGCAACGCCCACCGCATCGGCCAGCAAACTGTCTTCAATCAGGCTGGCTTGGTACACATAGACGCTCGAGACGGCCATTCCCAGCAAGCCCGTTAACCGATCTGTTTGTTGGGCGTTCATTTAATCAGGCCCATCTCTTTAAAGTCCTGCGCTGTTTCTTGGGCAACCTCTTGAATGAACTTGCGTGCCGCTTCACGACCCAGCAACATGGGCGTCAGGTGATCTTTGATGTACTCGTTTTTGTAAGCAGGCAACTCTAATGCTTTGCGCGCAGCATCTTCCCAAGCTTTGGCAATGTTGTCTGGCACACCTTTTGGACTGGCCAAGCCTCTGAACTTGCGAATCACCACGTTGTAGCCTTGCTCTTTGGCTGTGGGCAACTGCGGCAAACCGGCCAAACGGTATTCGGACAGCGTGGCCAACAACCTCACCTTGCCAGCCTCCAGTTGTCCTTGTAACTCTTGAATTTCACCAATGCCAATGTCGTAGGTGCCGTTCAACACACCAATCATTTGATCGCCGCCGCCTTCATGGCTAACGATGGGCACTTTGACGCCTGCAGCCAAGTGACGCTGGATTTGAAGCGCCCCAACGTGATTTGCCTGGATTGGCTTTGGCATGCGCCATCACATCTTGCAGTGATTTGAAGGGTGAATCGGCGCGCGTGAAAATAACCTCAGGGTCAATGAAGACGATCAGCATGGGGTCTAAGCCGTCGTAGCCCACAGAAGGCTTAGACAACAGCGTGGTTTGAATGTAAGTGGGCGTTGTGCCATAAAACATCGAGCCATCTGTTGGCCCTTTGGCCACATGCGCCACGGCTTTGGCACCACTGCCGCCGCGAATGTTTTCTACCGCCAAATTTGTTTTCAAAATGGGCGAGATGTGCTTGGCCAAGTCACGCAAAAACACATCGGAACCACCACCAGGGCTAGAGTGCGTCACCAAAGTCACTCGATTGACGGGATAAGCCTGCGTGGTTTGTGCCACTGCACTGCTGAGGCCAACCATGACCATGCCCAATGCCAAGACGTTTTTCAAAACAAATTTGCGGTTCATGTGAGTCTCCGTTTGATGAAAAAATCCCGAGGTTTGCACCTTCGGGATAGGGGTTTTGCCAACTTACTGCGTCAAGCTCTTGAGCAAGGCTTTCAAATCTTTTTGCGCTGCCAGGCTCATGCACAAGTTCCAAGCTTCTTCAGTTTTGGCGGCGCCCAAAATAGGCGTGCTTTGATCGACAAACTTGGCCTTGAGTTGTTCGTTGCTCATGGGTTTTTCCAAACTGCCAATGGCACGCTCTATGTAGATGTGGTGCTTCTGTCCGTCAGTGGTTTCCAAGGTCACGTCCACAGAGGCTTCGTGAATGCTGCGGTCCACAATCAAATCCACTTTGTCGCGTACGCCAATGACCAAAGGTGAGCGCACCACGTCATCGGCGTATTCGTGCTCGCCGGCGCGGCCATAGATGAGGGCCACGGCGCAAGAATGGAAAACGCTGAACTTGGCCAACAAACCATCGGTCGGTGTTTTTTTGCCCGTCAGTTCTTGTACCAGTGGGTGCGCCTTCAAAGTTACTTTGGCCACTTGCTCTGGCTTCAAGTTGTGCTTCTCGCGCAACTGCACACACGCATCGATCGCGGGGTGAATCACAATGCCGCAAGCAAAGGGCTTGTAGGTGTTGAGTTCAATTTCCCAAGAGCTTCCCAAGTTTTCAGTGACTTCCTTCCAATCGGTTTTGTCAGAGAACACTTGCATCAAACCGCGCGGCGCCTCCAGTGCGCGGGCTGAGGCGGTGTAACCGTGCTTGGCCATCAAGGCAGACATCAAACCCACTTTGGCTGCACCGCCGGGATGGAACGGCTTGGTCATGGTGCCAAACTGCTCACGCAATCCCACAGGTTGCGAGGCCGCAATGCCCAAGGCCATTTGCGTTTGTTTGGCGTTCAAGCCCAACAAACGTGAACATGCTGCAGCACTGCCCAACATGCCAGTGGAGCCGGTGATGTGCCAGCCGCGGTCGTAGTGGTTGGGGTAAACCGCATTGCCCACGCGGCAAGACACTTCCACACCCAGTACCAACGCATCGATCAGTTGACGGCCAGTAGAACCCAGGTGCTCACCCAAAGCCAAGATGGCTGAAGCCACCGGGCCGGCGGGGTGAATGATGGTTTTCAGGTGCGTGTCATCAAAGTCAAAGGTGTGCGAGCTGATGCCGTTCAGCAAGGCTGCATTGGCCATGTCGACGCGGTCAGAGCGGCCCAAGACGGAAGCTTGCGCTGAAGGGGCCAACTCTTTCACGGCACCCAAAGCAGCCTCGATGGTTTCGTGGGTGCTAGGCCCCACAGCACAGCCAGCCCAGTTCGCAAAAGTGCGATGCGCTTGGGCTTCCACAGCATCAGACCATCCTTTGGAGGGGTGGGTGGCGACAAATTCGGCCAGCAGTTGGGTAATGGCGGGGGCGTTGGCGTCGGCAACGACGGTGGTGTTACGAGCGGTCATTTCGAAAAAGGGCTTTGAGCCTTGAATAATTGAGACAAATGGAGCGCAGATCATAGGGGAAACGCAGATTTTTCACAGACTGGCTCACAGAGCAGGGCTAGAAAACAGCCTAATGCGCACAAAATTGCTTGAGTTTTCCTCACAATTGACCCATCCTCAGGGCTGGCTTGTCTTGTGCTCAATTTCCCTCCTCTCATTGACCCATGTCAGCCACAGGAAAAGCGGGTCGGTTTAAACTCACAGCATTCTTTCTGATGGCTGCCAAGCACTGCTTCTGCACCCTGTTTATGACGACCTCTTCTACGCCCGAAAATTTGCAACCGATCCCCATCGATCAGGTCATGCCGCATCGCAAAATCATTCGCGAATGGTTGGCGCCTTTGTCACATCGCTCCACCTTGCGCGCGTTTGTGTTGCTGGCCTTTGACACGGCCTTGTTCATGGCCTTGGTGGCGGGTACAGTGGTCTTGGATGCCATTTGGGCCAAACTTTTGTGCGGCTTGGCTGCAGGTTTTGTCATTGGCCGTTTGTTCATCATTGGCCATGATGCTTGTCACCAAAGTCTGACACCGCATCGCGAGTTGAACAAGTGGATTGGCCGCTATGCCTTTTTGTACTCCCTCACACCCTATAGCCTGTGGGACACCGGACACAACGTGGTGCATCACGGTTACACCAATTTGAAGGGCGTCGATTTTGTTTGGACCCCCCTCACAGCAGAAGAGTTTGCCGAATTAGGCCCTCTTGAGCGCTTGCTGCAACGCCTCTATCGCAGCGGCTGGGCCCCTGGCCTTTACTACCTCATTGAAATTTGGTGGAAGCGTGAATTTTTCCCAAACAAAACACACATGCCCACGCGCCGTCCTATTTTCTTGAAGGACAGCTTGTTGGTAACCGTGTTTGGCGCTTTGTGGGTTGGCGTAATGGCCTATGCTGCCATCGCCACCGATCAGTCCGTTTGGCTCACATTGCTCATGGGCGTGTTGGTGCCATTCTTTTTCTGGAACACCATGATTGGCTTTGTCGTCTATGTTCATCACACGCACGTGCGCGTGTCTTGGCACAACGAAAAGTCGGCTTGGACCAAAGCTCAACCATTTGTCTCTACCACTGTGCACCTGACCTTTCCCATGAAGATCGGCAACATGGTGCACCACATCATGGAGCACACGGCCCACCACGTGGACATGAGCATTCCGCTGTATCGTCTTAAGCAAGCGCAAGCCAAGTTGGAAGAAATGCTGCCGGGCCGCATCATTGTTCAACCTTTCTCTTGGAACTGGTATTTCAAAACAGCCAAGGCTTGCAAGCTGTACGACTTCTCACGTGAATGCTGGACCGACTTCAAAGGGCAGATGACCAGCCCTGTGCGTGGCAACTTGCCTCCCAAGACAAGCTAAGACAATGCACAGGCCGACGCATGCATCGGCGCTGACATTCAAAAGGCCGCTAAATTGCGGCCTTTTTTGATGCGCCCGTCAAGTTCACGATGCGCCATGTTGAAAGACCCTTACTGTGCGCGGCGCGTCAGAATTTCGATGGCCGGCAAGGTCTTGCCTTCCAACACTTCCAAGAAAGCGCCACCACCGGTTGAGATGTAACCCACTTGCTTTTCTATGCCGTACTTGGCAATGGCAGCCAAGGTGTCACCACCGCCAGCAATGCTGAAGGCTTTGGATTCTGCAATGGCCTGTGCAATGACTCGCGTGCCGTTTTCAAACGCCGCAAATTCAAACACGCCCACAGGGCCATTCCACACAATGGTGCCAGCCGCTTTGAGTTGCGTTGCCAATTTGGCGGCGGTCTCGGGGCCAATGTCGAGAATCAAATCGTCATCGGCCACATCGCTTGCTTTCTTCACAGTGGCCAAAGCATCCGCTGAAAAAGTCTTGGCAGTGACAACATCAGTCGGTATGGGCACTTCGGCGCCGCGGGCTTTCATGATGGCGATCACGGCTTTGGCTTCTGCCAGCAAATCGGGCTCTGCCAAGCTTTTGCCAATGCTCAAACCGGTGGCGAGCATGAAGGTGTTTGCAATGCCGCCGCCCACAATCAGTTGATCCACTTTGTCGGCCAAGCTCTTCAAAATAGTGAGCTTGGTGGACACTTTGCTACCCGCCACGATGGCAGCCAAGGGGCGGGCAGGATGCGCCAAAGCTTTGGTGATGGCGTCAATTTCTGCAGCCAACAAGGGGCCTGCACACGCCACTTTGGCGTATTCAGCAATGCCATATGTCGTGCCTTCTGCACGGTGTGCCGTGCCAAACGCATCGTTGACATAAATGTCGCAAAGCGCGGCCATTTTTTTCGCCAACTCGGGGTTGTTTTTTTTCTCACCTTTGTTAACACGGCAGTTTTCAAGCAACACCACCTGGCCTGCGGCAAGCTCAACGCCATCCACCCAGTTGGCCTTCAAAGCCACATCTCGGCCCAACAATTCTGCCAAGCGTTTGGCCACTGGTGCCAATGAATCTTCTGGTTTGAACTCGCCTTCTGTGGGGCGTCCCAAATGACTTGTCACCATGACAGTGGCACCTGCGTCTAGGGCCATTTGAATGCACGGCACGGATGCACGAATGCGCGTGTCTTCGGTGATGTCGCCCGCATCGTTTTGCGGCACGTTCAAATCCGCGCGGATGAAGACGCGCTGGCCCTTGACTTTGCCTTGCTGACACAGATCGGAAAAACGAATGACATTCATGAAGATTCTCTTAAATATGGAGGAAGATGAAGCCGCAATGGGCTGCATGAAACAATCAGAATTTTAGTCTGGCAAGCTTGCGCAAACTTACCTACTGCGTTCCCTACCCTGTTCGTCATTCACCCCGTCAATTACCAACCCATCAGCAGGTGCAAAGGCAGGTAAGCCAACATGCCAGCCACAATGGTTAGGAGCACATTGCGACGCCAAAAATACACGACTGCCCCGACCGCTGCGCCTATCCAACGCGCGTCCATCCAAGTGTGTAAAAAATGGCCTTGTTGCATCAAGACTTCGGGCAACACCACCGCGGCCATGGCGGCAATGGGTGCATATTGCAGACCCCGCTGCGCCCAATCTGGCAAGGCCCATTCTTCACTCGAGAAGAAAAAGAAACTGCGCGTGAGAACGGTCACGCCCGTCAAGCCCACAATCACCGCCAAGGTCCAGAGGTCGGTGCCTTCAAAAAAACTCATGCAACTTGCCCTTCGCGTTTGGCTTGAAAACGTTCCAACGACATGCTCAGGAGCACGGCCACGCCAATGGCCAACACAATGTTCAACTTCAGGGGCAAGTGATAGGCCATGATGGCAGTGGTGGCGGCCACAACTGACGCAAAAATGCGCATGCGTGTACTGGCCAATGAACACAAAATGCCCACCAAGCACAAAGTGCCCGCAAAGCCCAGGCCCCAAGAAGTTGGGATGATGTTGGCCAAAAAGATGCCAAAGAAACTGGCCACCATCCAGCTCACCCAAACGATGAAGGTATTGCCGGCCAAGGAAGCCGCCTGCGTCATTTGTTCTGCAGGGTCATCACTTGGTTGGGTAAATCGCCGTGTGAACAACACATAGCTGATGTCAGTGGTGAGGTACCCATGCACCATTCTTTCAAGGCGCGGCAAATGCATCAGGTATGGACGCAGGTGCAAGCTGAACACCATGAAGCGCAAATTCACACAAAAGCCCGTGGCCAAAATAATCCACACGGGTGCACCCGCCACAATCAAAGGCAAGGCCGCCAACTGCGAACTGCCCGCGTACACCAAGAGTGTCATGGCAATGGCTTCAAACACACTCATGCCCGAATTCACCATGGCCACGCCCGTCATCAAACCCCATGCCGCAACACCTGGTGCTTGCGGTGCCAAATCTCGCAGGCCTTCCATGAAGGCGGGGTGACGGTAATTTTCAGCTTTGAAAAACATCGCCCACCGAGCCCTTGAAATGGCGAACGAAATCTGCAACAGACTGGCGCTTGCCGCCTGGTTTTTGCAATTGTGTAAGACACAACACACCGTCACCACAGGCCACTTGCAAACCCGCTTCGTTCGCGGCGAGCAAGGTGCCAGGCTTTGCATCACTGGCGCTGAACTGCGCATCTTTGTGCGCATTTTTGTGCCCATCTGTGAGCGCATCTGTGAGCGCTTCTGTGAGCACATCTGTGAGCACATGTGCCCGCCACACTTTGACCAACTCACCGCCGATGTGCGCTGTCATGCCAGGAAAAGGGTCAAAGGCGCGGACGCGTTGCGACAACAACTGGGCGCTTAAAGTCCAATCGATGGCCGCTTCTCCTTTTTCAATTTTGTGGGCGTAAGTCACGCCTTCGATCGGTTGCCTCACAGGTGTGAAGTGCCCCACTTGCGTCAATGCTTTGACAATTAAGGCGGCGCCCATGTTGGCCAGTTTGTCATGCAGGGTGCTGGTAGTGTCTTGCGCCAAAATAGGCAATGCTTCCGCAAGCAACATGTCACCCGTGTCTAAGCCCGCGTCCATTTGCATGATGGTGACACCGGTTTGCGCATCACCTGCTTCTATGGCGCGATGGATCGGGGCTGCACCGCGCCAGCGAGGCAATAAAGATGCGTGAATGTTCAAACAGCCATGCTTTGGTGCGTCAAGCACCCACTGCGGCAAGATCAATCCGTAGGCCGCGACCACCATCACATCGGCTTGGGCTTGTGCCAAAAAGGCTTTTGCCGCAGCGGCTTCATCGGGGTACTTGCCATCCAGCTTCAAACTGTGAGGCTGCAATACCGTCATGCCATGTTCAAGCGCGTATTGCTTGACAGCAGATGCTTGTAATTTCATACCGCGGCCCGCAGGCCTGTCGGGCTGTGTAAAGACCCCAACGATGTCGTGACCTGCGACATGCAGGGCCGCCAATGCGCTGCGAGCAAAGTCAGGGGTGCCCGCAAAAATCACGCGCATGTGGCTACTTTCTGATGGGTCTTTTTTTAAAGCCTGATCACGCGTCTTCGCGCTTGGCTTTCAGGAGTTTGGTTTTGATGCGGTTGCGCTTTAGAAGCGACAAGTATTCCACAAAGACCTTGCCCATCAAATGGTCCAATTCGTGTTGCATGCAGACCGCCAACATACCTTCAGCCTCGATTTCGCGAACCTTGCCGTGTTCATCGGCGGCTTTCAACTTCACCGCCACCGAGCGCTCCACACCGTCGTAGATACCTGGTACCGACAAACAACCTTCTTCTCCCTTGACACGCTCTTCACTGGCCCATGTGATTTCAGGATTGATCAATACAAGGGGTTGATTGCGCGCTTCAGACGTGTCTATCACAACCACCCGTTGATGCACATTGATCTGCGTTGCGGCAAGGCCAATGCCCTGTGCCTCGTACATGGTTTCGATCATGTCGGCCACCAAGGTGCGCAGGGCGTCGTCAAATTGTGTGACGGGTTTGGCCACCGTATGCAAACGGGGGTCGGGATAGCAAAGGATGTTTAAAAGAGCCATGGTGATTTGGATTCAGCAATTCCTCTATTTTCGCTAATTTGAAGAAGCCTTGCCCAAGTTGGCCGTTGATTCGCACAATGATTTCTTCATTGGCACTCTTTTCAGAGGAAAAAGCATGGTTTCTACGCGTGAAAGTTTGCAATCTTGGCTTCGCCTCAGCCTGACACCCGGCGTTGGCAACATCACCGCCCGTGCACTGCTGCAGGCTTTTGGCTTGCCCGAGCGAATTTTTCAATGCAGCGCCAGCGAATTGAGCGCACTTGTCAGCCCCGCCATGTGCCACAACCTTCTCACCCCGCCCCCCGAATTGGCGGAGGTCTTAGAAACCACCTGGACATGGTTGCAAACACCTGCAATGGCTCACAAACCGTCACTTGGCATCGGCAAGAGACTGATCACTCTGGCAGACGCAGACTATCCAAGCTCGCTTTTGCTCACGCCCGACCCGCCTTGCCTTTTGTATGCCTTGGGTCAAACGCAACACCTGCATCAACTCAGCCCACCGCCCTTGCAGGCACCCCCTGCGTTGGCCGTTGTGGGCAGTCGCAACCCCACACCTCAAGGCGTTTTAAACGCCAATGAATTTGCCTTTGCTTTGTCACAAGCCGGCCTAACGGTAGTGTCGGGCATGGCCTTGGGTGTCGACACTGCCGCCCATCTTGGTGCTTTGAAAGGGGGCACCTCGGCCAACCCCCTGCACACAGTGGCTGTGGTGGGCACCGGCCTAGACCGCGTCTATCCCCATCAAAACCATGCACTGGCCCAATACATTGCGCAACACGGCTTGTTGCTCAGCGAGTACCCGCTCAACACACCACCCATCACAGCCAACTTTCCCAAACGCAATCGGCTTATTGCCGGCTTGTCGCAAGGCTGTTTGGTGGTGGAGGCCGCCACGCGCTCGGGCTCGCTCATTACGGCCAAACAAGCCGTGGACATGGGCAAAGAGGTGTTCGCCATTCCAGGCTCTATTCACACCACGGTGGCCAAGGGGTGTCACGACCTGATCAAGCAAGGCGCCAAGTTGGTCGACTGTGCACAAGATATTTTAGAAGAGATGAAAAATTTGCCAGTGCGCTCATTCGCTCTTGAAAACCAAAACGTCCACTCACAAAGTAGCAAGGCAACGCAAGACCGCATACATGGCATTGCCCAACACTTGGGACACGAGCCCATTGGACTGGACGAGTTACAACGGCGAAGTGGTTTAAGCACTTCGCAATTGCAAGCAGAACTGTTTCAAATGGAAATGGCCGGCAAACTAGGCCGATTGCCTGGCGGCATGTACCAACAACTTGGCAGGCAAGGCACACATTGAACACATGCTTGCCTGCAATTGCAATTGCAATTGCAGTTGCAGTTACCGTTGCCGTTGCCGTTTAAACCACGGCACCAGAGTTGGGATCGTCTGGGTCTTCGTCTTTTTTAGGGGCTGCTTTGATCAGGTCTTCGCGCTGAATGCCCAACCACATGGCAATGGCCGCGGCCACAAACACCGACGAATAAATGCCAAACAAAATGCCAATGGTCAGGGCCATGGCAAAGTAGTGCAGCGTTTCGCCTCCAAACAGCAACATCGACAGCACCATGATTTGGGTGGAGCCGTGCGTGATGATGGTTCGGCTGATGGTGGACGTGATGGCGTTGTCGATAATTTCCACCGTGTTCATCTTGCGATACCGACGGAAGTTCTCGCGAATTCGGTCAAAGATCACCACCGATTCGTTCACCGAATAACCCAACACCGCCAGCACCGCCGCCAACACCGCCAATGAAAACTCCCACTGGAAAAAGGCAAAAAAGCCCAAGATGATGATCACATCGTGCAAGTTGGCAATGATGGCTGCCACTGAGAATTTCCACTCAAAGCGCACCGCCAAATAAAGCATGATGCCGATCACCACAAAGGCCAAAGCCTTGAGGCCGTCTGTTGCCAACTCCTCACCCACTTGCGGGCCGACAAACTCTGTACGGCGCAAGGTGGCTTCAGCGTTCTGGGCTTTCAAGGCCGCCATCAGTTTGTCACTTTGCTGTGCTGAACTCACACCCTTTTGCGCAGGCAATCGAATCATCACATCACGCGCTGTACCAAAGTTTTGCACTTGGACATCGGTATATCCCAAGCCCGATACAACGCTGCGGACTTTGTTCAGATCAGCCGGTTGGCTGTAACTGACTTCCATCACGGTGCCGCCCGTGAACTCCACCGACAAATGCAAACCGCGGCTGAACAAAAAGAACACGGCCAATAAAAAAGTCACAAGCGAAATCACGTTGAAGATCAACGCGTGCTTCATGAAAGGAATGTCTTTGCGGATTTTGAAAAATTCCATGATGCTGCTCCGCTTTATG
>JBEDKQ010000069.1:0-12231 GCA_041172085.1 Pseudomonadota bacterium
CGCCTCATGACCCAGCCTGTTTCTATTTTGTTGTGTGCCTTGGGCGGTGAAGGCGGCGGTGTCTTGGCAAATTGGTTAATTGATGTGGCCCGATTGGCCAACTATCCAGCACAGGCTACTTCCATTCCAGGTGTTGCGCAACGCACTGGCGCAACCACCTATTATTTGGAAATTTACCCAGTACATCGTACAGAATTGGCAGGTCGATTGCCTATTCTGGGGCTGAACCCCTTGCCAGGTCGCTTAGACGCGTTGGTGTCTTCAGAGTTGTTAGAAACAGCAAGACAAATCGCCAATGGTATGGCTTCCAATGACAGAACTTGTGTCATCAGTTCATCTTCTCGCACCCTTACCACGGCTGAAAAAATGGTCATGGGTGATGGCCGCCATGATGATGGCGCTTTGATGGGTGTCATTGCTGCAAATAGCTTGCGGCACCATGTGCTCGACATGGCGCGCATTTGCCAAGAAACGGGCACGTTGGTCAGCGCCGTGATGTTGGGTGCCATTGCCGCAAGTGGCTTGCTGCCTTTTTCTCGTGCGCATTATGAAAGTGTGTTGGCTGGCAAAAGTGCTTCAGCCAAGGCCAGTCTTCGCGGCTTTGAAATGGCCTTCGATCATGTCAGCAAACAAAAAGAGCAGGCCCAATATTTAGAAAAAGTATGGTCGCCTTCCTCCAGTCAGTCTGAGCCCATCAGCACTGAGCAAGACGACAACTCAGACTTCAATGCACAGGCCCAAGTGCCAACCCAAGTCTTGGCAGAATTTCCAGCGGACATGCGCAAGGTTTTGGCCTTGGCCTACAACCGCGTTGTGCAGTATCAGGGGCAGGCCTATGCCCAGTTGCTAATCGAGCGGTTAAGAAAAATCAAACAACAAGAAACAAATGGCGCATCACCCGCTGCCAGTTGCCCGGTCACGGCTGAGTCCACGCGCTGGCTGGCTTTGTGGATGGCCTATGACGACATCATTCAGGTTGCATTTTTAAAAAGCCGCGCCCATCGTTGGCAACGTGTCTCAGAAGAAGTCAAACTTCAAGAAGGCGAACTGCTCAAAATTTACGACCACTTCAAGCCGGGCGTGCCCGAGTTAGCGGCCATGCTGCCCGTATCTTGGGCTCAAGCCTTGTTAAAGTGGGACAAGCAGCGCATCGCGAATGGCAAAGGCCCTTGGTCAATGCCTATCAAGTTGGCCAGGCATTCGGTGTGGGGCATGTTGAGCTTGCGCTTTTTGTCATTGCTGCGCGTCTTCAGGCCCTATGGCCACCGCTACATCACCGAACAAGCCTTGATTGAAGAATGGTTGAGTGGCATCGGGCGTGCATTTTCTGTATCCCCCCTTTTGGCACTTGAAGTTGCGCGTTGTGGCCAACTCATCAAGGGCTACGGCAGCACCAACGAACGTGGCAAAGAAAATCTGCTGCACATTCTTCAGACTGTTTGCGTACCCAACAGTGTCAAATCGGTAGCTGAGCAAATTTCTGCCGTTGCCCAAACTCGACAAGCTGCGCTGCAAGATGAGGCTGGTCAACAACTAGACCAAGCGCTGATGTTGCATGGGGCCCCGGCTCGCCCCATCAAGGCCCAGCCTATTTTGTGGATGAAGAATCCAAGACTAAAGTCCAACAATTAAAACCCACAAGACAACACTTTGACTGGAGACAACATGCAAACCAAATCACTTTCCAAATTGATTGCACAACCCACCAAAAGAACGCTAACTGTTGCGCTTGGTTTTTTGTTAATGGGCTCAGCTGTTTGCTCAAGTGCGTTGGCCCAAGCTTGGCCCACCAAGCCTGTCAAGGTGGTGGTGAACTTTCCACCGGGTGGTGCTGCAGATCAAATTGCCCGTGCCATTGGCATCCCTTTGGCAGAAGCATTGGGACAACCCGTTGTCATAGAAAACAAAGGCGGCGCCAACGGCAATTTAGGGGGTGAGTTGGTGGCCAAATCGCCAGCTGATGGCTATACCTTACTCATGAGCTCGGGTGGCATGGTGTCTGTCAACCCACACATTTATGCACGCATGCCATTTGATCCCACCAAGGATTTGGTCCCTGTGGCATCTGCCGCCAGGGTCTTGGTTTATTTGGTTGCCAAGCCCAACTTTCCTGCAGACAACATTCAAACATTTTTGAAATATGTCAAAGAAAATCCAGGCAAACTTTCCTACGGCTCCGCGGGCAACGGCAGTTCGCCACACTTGGCGGGCGAGATGATGAAGAGCCAAGCAGGCTTGTTTGCGGTCCATGTACCTTACCGAGGCGCGGCGCCTGCTCTGCAAGACGTATTGGCTGGCCAGCTCGACTTTTATTTCGATCCAGGCATTGGTTTGGGTCAAGTTCGCGCTGGCAAGCTCAAGTTGTTGGCTGTTGGTAGCTTGAAGCGTTCACCCTTGTTTCCCAACGTACCAACGCTTGAAGAAGCCGGCCTGAAGGGCTTTGATGCAGATTCAGTATTTGGTTTTTATGCGCCAGCGGGCACACCTGCTGAAGTGATCAACAAACTCAATCGCGAAATCAATCGAATTCTGGCAACCCCTGCCTTGAAAGACCGAATTCAAAACTTGGGTGGTGAGGCCTTGCCCTTAACGCCCGCAGAATTTGGTGCACGCGCAAATGATGACTCTAAGCGCTTCGGCGCCATCATTCGCGAGCGCAAAATTACCGGTGATTAATTTGCAAGACGCGACAGGTAATGTGAAATGGCCAGCAAGTCTTCATCTGTGATGCCATACAAAGAGGCAATCATGATGGGGTCTCTGCCCACAGCTTGGTTGGCTTTCATGGCGCGCATGGTGTACAACAGATAGTCTTCTCGCTGACCGGCCAATCGCGGCATTTGTTCACGCCCCACATAGGTTGGCAGATGACAAATGCCACAACGCATTTCTTTTGACAGTGTTTCGCCTCTGGCATAAAGCTTGGGTTGTTGGTTGGCGGTTGGTTTTGCAATGGGCAACGATGCGTAATACACCGCCAACGCAGTGAGTTCTGAATCAGGCACGTTGTCCAACGTGCCCTTCATTTGCGGAATGTCACGCATACCCTCGCGAATTAGCACCAACTGGTTTTCAATGAAGATTTTGGGTTGGCCCGCAAGTGAGGGAATGTCTTTAAGTTGGGAATTGCCACCCGGTCCGTGACATGCTGCGCACATCGCAGCTCGCGCGGGGACAGGCGCAGATTGTGCTGCAGAAAAAAGGGGCGCCAAGATGGTCGCCCCCAGGAAGGCCAAGGCCTTCCATTGAGATCGAAAAGTCATGCTTATTTGCTATAAGACACGCGGTAAATCACACCCATTTGTTCATCAGAAACCAGCATGGAGCCGTCTTTCATTTGATGCAAATAGGCGGGACGTCCCCAGAACGACTGATCGGCTTCGTTGTAAAAACCTGTCATGAAGGGTTCGACCTTTGCATTTTTACCGTCAGCATCTGCACGAACCATCACCACGTCATAGCCAATTTTCTTGGTGCGATTCCAAGAACCCTTGCGCGCATTGAACAAAACATTGCGATATTCTGCAGGGAACATGTTGCCGGTGTAAAACTTCACACCCATGGTGGCAGCGTGAGGTCCCATCAAAGCGACAGGTTGCTCGACACCTTCACAAGGTTTGGCACGTTTCACATCTGGGTCAGGCAAATTGCCCTGGTGGCAACTTGGGAAACCATAATGACCACCCACCTTCAGACGATGCATGGTGTCATTGGGCGTGTCATCACCCAACCAATCGCGGCCGTGATTGCTGAACCACAATTCTTTGGTGGTGGGGTGCCAGTCAAATCCAACACTGTTACGAACGCCACGGGCTAAGACTTCCATGCCAGAACCGTCTGCGTTGTAACGGCGAATTTGCGCGTACTCAACACTCGGTGGCTCACAGATGTTGCAAGGTGCACCGAATGGCACATAGAGCTTGCCATCAGGACCAAAGGCAATGTACTTCCAGTTGTGATGCTGCTCAGGCGGCAAATTGAACTTGGCTGTGAGGTCGACAGGTGCAACGCTTGGATTCTTGTCGATGTTGTCAAAGCGCAAAACTTTGTCAACCGACATGACATACAAAGATCCGTCTTTGAATGCTGCAGTTGGTTGATTCAGTTTGTCGACCACGACACGTGATGTTCGCGTTGTGCCATTGTCTGTAATTTCATAAATACGACCAAGCGGACGTGTGCCGACGTAGTACTTGCCGCCATCACCTTCTGCAATGGCGCGACTACCCGGCACACTGTCTGCCCAAACTTCAACTTTGAAACCTGGGGGCAATTTGATTTTGTCTAAGGGCACGTCTGCTGCTTTGGTGGCAGTGAGTTTGCCGGCCATTGGCGCCAGAGTCGATGTTGCCATGCTCTCGGGCATACCTTGCTTCCAAGCAGGTGGGGGCGCTGCGGGTGCTTGCGCTTGTGCATAAGCGGCAAGCAGCGACAAAGAAACCACTGCACCGATTTGTTTGAATTGACGCATCATCTTGTTTTTCACTTCTGACTCCATCTAGTTAGAAGCCTTAACTTTAAACAAGCTACTGAATCAATTTCACAAGCCTTCGCAACACTTGACTTACTCAAAGGGACATTGCCAAAAATTACTAGGTTAACCCTTAAGACATTTAAATAAATGTCTCATTAAAGTGGGCGTTTAACGTTGACACCCGCCACCCAATTGCGGGGTAACGCAGGTTCAAAATATTGTTTGTTGGCTTGATTGATGATGACGGAACTCACTGCATTTTTGTTCCACAAATTGTCGATGCCAGCAAAGGCTTCTATTTGAAATTTCTCAATAGCAAAGTGCTGTTTGAATTTTGCATTCAAGACGCCATACCCTGAGGCTGCGCTGACAAAGTCATTGCTGTCGCTGGCCCAAAGTTTTGACCTTGCAACCCATTCCAAGCTGGCCTCTTTGCCAAGCATCGATTGGCCTGTCGGCATTAAATGCCCTCGTTCGTGCCACGTCAATGACGTAAACAATTGTTGCCGCGGAATACCTGGCAATGTTTTGCCTGCAAGGCTTGTGTCTTTGCCAAATTCTGCTTGAATTGCAGTAGCCGTCAGCTGTGCTCGCCAATGCGTGTTGATGAGATGGCGCGCAGAAATTTCAAACCCCTCGCGCAATGTATTTTGTGAATTGATGTAAGCCGTTCGACCCCCTGCAGACAGGCTGGTCACAATTTCGTTGTCTGTCTTGATTTGAAACACTGCTGTGCTGATGCGAGTATGGGCAATTGGCGTCCATTTGAAGCCAGACTCCAAGTGCTGACTTCTAGAAGGCACCAAACCCACATTGAACAAGCCAAGCACAGCGTTGCCAGATTTTGTGTACGCTGATTCTGCAAGTGTGGGGGTCTCAAAGCCTCTGCCCGCATTGGCGTAAAGATTGAGCGTGTCATGGACATGCCAAGTCACGCCTAAAACTGGATTGATTGCTTTGTAGTTGACTGCGCCAGACCCATTGGCACCATCACTTAAATAATCGTCACGGCTTTCTAGTTGAATGTTGCTGCGACGCGCACCTGTGATCAAAGTGACTTGATCAGAAAAACGCCAATTGGCTTGCGCAAAAAAATCGCGGTTCTGACTTTCGTTCACTTCATTTCTGTTCAATGCACCCTTCTGAACACCGTTACCGGCCAAACCGCCCTGTCGTAGCTCAGCTGAGAGGTCTTGATCAAAACCCACTACCCAATCTGAGGGTAGCGAGGTGAGCCCATGCATCTTGCCTTTGAGTTGAAATCCCATACCGTAAAAATCTCGGTTCAGCCCCACCCAAGACCCCCCCGTAGGTGAACTTGCTTGGTATTGAAGATTTTCTCGAGCGCCACCGTAAATTCTGGCTTGAAATTGCGTTTCCGAATTTAGCTGATGCGCCAGCACGATGCCCAGTTGCTCTTGGCTGACTGTCTTTCTTGCATCGTTGACGATGGCATTGTTGCCTGCTTGCTTTGGATCCGCCATCCACTGCGCAAGCGTGAGGCCCAGGGGGTCTTTGGCAAAGGGCATGCTGAATGCATTCGCAATCAGTTTGACATGCGTTTGTGGACTTAAATCGATGCGCATCAGCGCATTCAGTTGTTCGCGTTTTGCTTCGCTTTGAGCTCGATAACCCGTGATGTGAAAAGTACTGTAATCGGCCATAAGACCAACATTTTCAGATTTTTGACTGAATTGCCAATCAGTCCGCAATAAGCCATAACTGCCAGTGTGCACTTGCGACTCTACAGTAGGAATTTGACTGGCTTCTTTAGAAAAAATCTGGATGACGCCGCCCGCGGCGTTGCCGTAGAGCTGAGCCAAGGGACCGGTTAGTACCTCAATTCGTTCCGCAGAAGTAAGGCTGACGGTTGAAGCCTGTCCCTGTCCATCCGGCGTTGTGGCAGGAATCCCATCTGTGATCAAGCGAAAGCCCCGTAAGCCAAATGCTGAGCGTGCGCCAAACCCTCGAACAGAAATTTGAACGTCTTGCGCGTAATTATTTCGGTTCAAAGCGACCACACCTGGCGCTTGGTTCAAGACATCCGACAAATTAACTTGCGCACCCGAACCGCGAATGGCATCACTTTCAATGGCATAAACAGAGGCAGGTGCATCAAATTGTCGTTGCGCTAGTCTGCCGCTTTGAACAACCAATTCTTGTGGGGCCGTCGTTTGTGCAGAAACAATAGTTACCTGAAGCACGAGTGCCAAGCCAAGTACCTGATTCGCTTCTTTTTTAAAGTTTGTATTTGGCATATTTGTTTGTCGAATGATTGAAAGCTGGGTGGTACTTTTCAATCCATCGACATGTGAACAGAGACACTCTCATTTATTGAAGCACTTTACTTGCTTGTGCCTCTTGTATCAGTCTCTGACCATCTTCTGGTAGCAAAAAACCTGACTTCTGAACACGTTCAACAGCTTTGACAACCGCGTTGACATAGCCGGCATGATCGCCATACCGCTCTTGAAGTGAGGGTCTGGGATCGCCCAAGGCTTGGCGCTCACTCATTGTTTTTGCAAATGGAATCATGCCGCCAACATAATTGCAAATTTGGCCTTGATGGAAAGGTCTTGCACCACCCGCAGTGATGTTCCATCCCAGATAAGTTCCCAAAGGTGCTTCAAGTAAAACCACTGGAACACCCCCAAACTCATTGCCATCCGAATTCACTCTGGGTGCAAGCATGGGCAGGACTTGCTTAATGGGAGGTGGTGCAAGGCTTGCAATGCCTGAGCCATCGGTTGCGTTGAATTGTGGGCCCCAGTCGTAGTCGAGGACGGGCATGATGAAATCTGGCTCGGGAATGGTGGAACGCAGTTGCGGCAAGCTTGGGAATCCCATTGCATATTTATTTGCAGCCACCAAGTTTTTATCACTGATTTTGGGCCATTGACTGGGCGGTGGTTCAACACCTTTCATGACCCAATTGCGAAAGTGAACGCGTAGCGCATTGACTGTTTCTGTGTGCGGTACGGGATTGGCAGGTAAGACTGCCGTACCATAATTGTTACCTGGGCAGATGGCACCCGTTTTGGGTAAATCTGCATCTGGCAAGCTTGAGTTAAACCCACCAACCCCGCCACCATGTGTAGAACTGGCAATGTAATATCGCTTTACATTTTGAGGCAGCGGTAAATCTTGCAAGCCATCTGTGCCTGTCCATTCCGGCGTAAGTTTCAAAGCCCACACCTCTGCGGAACCAAAGTGCTCCATAATTTTGGGACAAGTTTTGGTCTTGGTGCAGCGGTCAAGCAAACCTACTGTGGGGCCACCCCTTAATTTGTCTGGATGAGGAAGCCACCACTGCGGACCTTCACTACCGGCTTGATAAAGTTCCAAAACACCATCGGGTTGCGCCCACCTGAAATTCAAAGCGATGCGACGACCGGCAATGATGGGCCACAAGCCATCGTGAACTTGCGCACCATCCTCCATTTGATTGAAACCTGAGTGCAGCCATCCGCGTAAAAAGTTGCCAGATTGAGAGACACCGCGTGCAATGCTGTGCGTGGTTAGGCCCGCAATGGGATTGGCTGTACCCGCATCATCTGCTTTGGCATTTTTGAAAAAATAGCCTAGGTCTCGCCACGCTGCAAAGCCAATGCCCAAGGCATAGGGCTCAGCCGATTTGTAAACAACCTGATAAAGCTTGCTTGCATTGAAGCCAGACTTCAAACATATTTGTGTTGCATCTGGCGTTCCTGGAAAGGGGTTGTTGGCATCGCATTTAGCCCATGCCCAATCTGTAGACGGAATTTCAAGCTCGCCAATCACCTCTCCTCTGGTAGATTCGGCAACCCTGGAAGTGAGTCGCGACTTTTGTGTGTCTAAACTCATTGGCTTGTAAGGCACTGGATTGGATTGAACAATCAAGGGCTGCGAGGAAACGCCACTGCGATTGACAATTCGGCCAACTACATCACCTTCAAAGGGCATGCCATTTGACTGCCGCGCAATGGGAAGTTTGAGCCAATGCGGTTTGTCAACGCCCGCAGTCTCCCGAACTGTTGTGGCCCCTGCGTTATCACCTTGCCAAGCACTTGTGAGGTCGATGTCTCCATTTTTTCGTTCAGCAGGTACATTGGGTCGGCGTTGACCTCGATTGGGAACTTCGTGCCATAGCAAACCACTGGCCTGTTTTGCGTTGACGGGCTTGGTGATGACAAAAGTGGCGATATATCTGACTTTGCCATCAGGATCTTTGACATATTCAATGTCATTGATGATTGAATTCATGGGCAACTTAGGATCTAACTCACCAAACGCACGTCCTGCAATTTGCTCAGTAGGCACACCACCACTCATGTTCTCTGGTAACAGTTGAACCTGATCAATTTGGATTTTGGTCACTCTGGCTTGAGCGGAGCAAACCATTAAACTTGCAAGAACCAGTCCCACCGCATTGAACTTTCGCATGAAAATCTCCCCAAAGAAGCAGGCAATTTAGCCGTCCAGCGATAAATCATGAAGAGGGTAATTACTGTAGTTCAAACTTTGAATTGTTTTTATCGTGTCGACATATCTAGGAGAGTTGCGCTTTGAAAAATCTAATCAAACACATACAAGTGCTTTTATTGAGCATGTTGGCCCTGACATGCATCAATTCATCGGCGCAAAACTTCCATGCTTACAAAGTAGGGATCTGGGAAGCAAAAAACTTCCAGTTTCACAATGGGCAAACATTGCCCTCAGTTAAGTTGGGCTATACAACGCTTGGCGATCCTAAAAACGAAGCTGTTGTCATTTTGCACGGCACAGCCGGAACTGGCGCAGGCATGCTCAACCCTGCATTTGGTGGCCAGCTGTTTGGCGACGGGCAAGTTCTGGATGCAAAAAAGTACTATGTCATCATTCCTGATGCCTTAGGCGCCGGTCAATCATCCAAACCATCCGATGGACTCAAAGCCAAATTTCCCGAGTACAACTATGACGACATGGTCAAAGCACAGTACCTCTTAATCAAAGAAGGACTGGGCATTCAACATGTGCGCATGGTGCTTGGCAATTCAATGGGAGGCATGCAAACCTGGCTTTGGGGCATTCATTACCCGGACTTTATGGACTTGCTGGTGCCTATGGCGGCAACACCCGGTGAAATGTCTGGTCGCAATTGGATGATGCGCAGGTTGATCGTCGATTCGATTCGCAACGATCCTGCTTGGATGAACGGGGACTACACTGAACAACCCAAAAGTGCTCTTTTTTCAACGGTGTTTTATGCCACAGGCACAAATGGTGGCAACTTGGCAATTCACAAACAAGCACCCACCAGAGCTGCTGCTGATGCACTGCTCAACCAGCGATTGAAAGGGCCTCTGGTTGGAGATGCCAACGACATCATGTATCAATGGGCTTCGTCAAAAGACTACAACCCAGCACCCCATTTGAACAAAATCAAAGCACGCGTTTGGGCCATCAACTCGGCGGATGATGAACGCAATCCACCTGAATTGGGCATTATGGAAAAAGCCTTGGGTCAATTACCAAGCGCGTCCTTGTATCTCATTCCAGCCAGCGATCAAACCACTGGACATGGAACGACAGGTCAAGCCAAATGGTGGAGTGCAGAGTTGGCTAAAGTTTTGAATTCAACGCCTAGGCGATAATTGGGAAAACCGATTGACTCTGGTTGATAAGACTTATCAAATCTATTGGAGCACAACAATCTTTCATTTGAATAGCCATCAACTTGCAGTGCATGAACCCACAAGCAATTCCTCCTACTTCCGCCCTTTCTGGCCTCAAGGTTCTTGAACTGGGGCAGTTGATCGCAGGCCCCTTTGCGGCCAAAACTTTGGCTGACTTTGGCGCAGAAGTCATCAAAGTTGAAGCTCCCGACAGCGGCGATCCTTTGCGCAAATGGCGCTTGCTCAAAGACGGCACCTCGGTCTGGTGGCAAGTGCAATCGCGCAACAAACGCTCATTGGCACTTGATCTTCGAACACCTGAAGGGCAAGGCATCGTGCGGCAATTGGCGCATGAAGCCGATGTCTTGATTGAAAACTTTCGGCCAGGCGCCATGGAGGGGTGGGGGCTATCGCCCGATGACCTCATCGCGCAAAATCCAAAGCTCATCGTCTTGCGCATCAGTGGCTATGGCCAAACTGGCCCCTATCGCAATCGGCCAGGGTTTGGCGTGATCGGTGAAGCCATGGGCGGTCTACGTCACTTAACAGCAGAACCAGGCCGCGTGCCCGTGCGCGTAGGTGTGAGCATTGGTGACACCCTTTCTGCATTGCATGGCGTGATCGGTATCTTGCTTGCCCTTCAACATCGCCATGCCACCGGCAAAGGTCAAGTCATTGATGTGGCCTTGTATGAGTCGGTGTTTAACTGCATGGAAAGCTTGTTGCCTGAATACAGCGCTTTTGGCGCTGTACGCGGCCCTGCTGGCAGCGCCTTACCTGGCATTGCACCTACCAACGCCTATCGTTGCAAAGATGGCGCCTACGCATTGGTTGCAGGCAACGGCGACAGTATTTTCAAACGCTTGATGAACCTGATTGGACGTACCGATTTAGCCAATGATCCAAACCTTGCAGACAACACAGGGCGAGTGGCCAGGGTTGAAGAAATTGATCAAGCCATTGAAGACTGGACATTGCAAAAAAGCGTGGAAGAAGTGCTTCAAGCTTTAGAGAGTGCGTCTGTTCCGGCTGGACGTATTTACGACATAGCGGACATCGCAGCCGATCCGCATTACGAAGCCAGAGGCATGTTTGAACAAGTCACTCTGGCAGATGGCAGTAGCTTGAAAGTTCCAGGCTTTGTGCCCAAGCTGTCCTTGACGCCGGGTCAGCATCGTCGCAATGCCCCTGATCTAGGCAAAGACACCGATGTCATTCTGAAAGAAATGGGTTTGAGTTCTGAACAAATTCAAAAGCTCAGAGCCGATGGCATCGTGGGTGGTGGTGATCACATTAAATGTTGACTTAACAACTGTGCCACGTGAATGGCATCACGGTTGGCACCGTCTTTAATTTGATGGCGGCAACTGGTGCCATCGGCTACCACCATGGCATCTGCTTTTGCACGCACGGCAGGTAGCAAGCTGAGCTCCGCCATTTGCATCGACACATCCAAGTGACTGGCCTCGTAGCCAAAACTTCCCGCCATGCCGCAGCAACTGCTTTCAATTAGCTCTGGCTTGGCATTGGGAATGAGTCCAATGACTTCCATCACTGGCGACATCACACCAAATGCTTTTTGGTGGCAGTGACCGTGCAACAAAATGGGCTGCTTAGCGGCATTTAGTTTTTCCTTCAAACCTTCCAACTGCTTGTTCTTATTTTCACGGGCCAAAAACTCTTCCAGCAACAGGGCTTGTTGACTCACAACTTGCGCTGCATCACCCAATCCAAGCACCAAGGCCTCATCGCGCAAGGTCAGCAAGCAAGAAGGCTCTAAGCCAACAATGGCAATTTTCTTTTCTGCAAAAGGCAAGAGCGCATTCACCAGTTCGCGGGCTTGCTCGCGCGCCATGTCCACCATGCCATTGGCCAAATAAGTTCGGCCGCAGCACAAGTGCATAGAGCCTGTTTCATGGCTCAAGCCCTGTTTGCTGGCCACATGCACGCTATAACCAGCAGCCTTCAAGACACGCATGGCCGCAAAAGCATTCTCTGATTCAAAGTAGCCGTTGAAGGTGTCCACAAACATCACCACTGGCTTTGCAGCCTGCAACACATGCTCACGCGTGACGCCTTGCGTTTCTGCATTGAAGAAGTGATCAGAATGCCATGTTGGCCAAC
>JBEDKQ010000070.1:0-12224 GCA_041172085.1 Pseudomonadota bacterium
AGCAGCTCACCTTTGAACCACACACTGATGCTGAAATTTTGGGCGGCCACACCTTGGCGGCGAATGGTGAAGACATAGTCCCAGCGGTCTTCGTGAAAGACACTGGACACCAATGGGGTGCCTAAAACTTCGCGCACTTGCAAACGCGACATGCCCGGTTTGAGGGCGTCTTTTTGTTCACGCGAGACAAAATTGCCTTGCACCACCTCGGGAATGTACAAAACCGCATCGGCTGAGACATTGATACGGGGCACGCTGCAAGCGCTGAGCAGGGCCAGCAACAAAGGCATGGCAAGACCCAAGCTGAGGCATGAGCGCAGAGAAATAGATGTGTGTTTTTTCATGGATGCGTGGCAGACCATATGATCGGGTCATTGTAGCGGTAGCATTCGGCTCTGGCACACACTCATTGGCCAATGCCCCCTCACTTTCAATTGCAACTGAAAAGACATGGACGAACTCAAAAGTACAGGCTTGAAGGCCACCGTACCCCGCCAGAAGATTTTGGAAATCTTCCAAAAGGGCGCGCAGCGTCACATGACGGCAGAAGATGTGTTCAAGCACCTGCTGAAGGACAATGCCGACATCGGTTTGGCCACGGTGTACCGGGTGTTAACGCAATTTGAACAGGCCGGTTTGCTCAGTCGCAACCATTTTGAAAGCGGCAAAGCGGTGTATGAGCTCAATGAGGGGCAACACCACGACCACATGGTCTGCCTAGACTGCGGCAAAGTCGAAGAGTTTTACGACGCCGAGATTGAGCAGCGCCAGCATGATGTGGCCCTGGCCAAGGGCTTTGTCATTGCCGATCATGCCTTGAGTTTGTATGCGCATTGCACGCGCAATCCCTGCCCTCACAGAGGCCGCAGTTAAATCGGCCCTGTTCAAGCACTGCGATTTAACCCATGGCCGCGCGCTGACGCTCCATGAAGTCTTGATAAGTGTCGATGCCGCGCATTTGCAAAATGGTGTTGCGCACTGCAGCTTCGACCAACACCGCAATGTTGCGGCCTGCCACCACTTGAATCACCACTTTGCGAACTGGAATGCCCAGCACGTCTTGCGTGAGGGGTTCAGCGGGGATGCGCTCGTAATCTCGCTCGAAGTTTTCGCGGCGAACCAAGTGCACAATGAGTTTGAGCCGCATTTTGCGGCGCACAGCGGTTTCACCAAAAATGGCCCGAATGTCCAGCAAGCCAATGCCGCGGACTTCTAGCAAGTTTTGCAGCAGTTCAGGGCAACGGCCTTCAATGGTGGTTTGGTTGATGCGGAACAAATCAACGGCGTCATCGGCCACCAAGCCATTGCCGCGCGAAATTAGCTCCAAACCCAACTCGCTTTTGCCCAAGCCCGATTCGCCGGTGATCAGCACCCCCAAGCCCAAAATGTCCATGAAGACACCATGCATGGTGGTTCGATCGGCAAAATGCTTGGACAAGTAGGCGCGCAGCACATCAATCACGAAGGCGGACGACTCTGGTGTGGCAAACATGGGGATTTGCGCACGCTCGCAAACACGCAGCAATGCATCCGGGGCGCTCTGACCATCGGCCAGCACCAAGACCGGTGGCTCCAGCGTCACAATGCGCGAAACCCGTCGCACGCAGTCTTCTTCTGAACCACGGGTTAAATAGGCCACCTCACGCTCACCCAGAATTTGGACCCGATAGGGGTGGATGTAATTTAAATAGCCCACCAAGTCGGCGCCTGAGCGGGCAGCGCGCACAGCCACTTCGTCAAAGCGGCGTTCGGACGCCCCCAAACCTGCTATCCACTGCCATTTGAGTTTGCCCCGGTGGTCTTCAAACAGCGCATCGGCGCTGACAGCGGTAGGCTTCATCGCAACCTCGTTTCGTTAGGAACTTTTAAGCGTGGCTCAGACGGCAGGCGACCAGCCTGCAATCAAGCCGTGCAAGGCCTCGGCACTGCTGCTGGCAACCAGGCCATCACGCAGTCCGGCATTGCTGAGCAATTCTGCAATCTCAGACAAAATTTCCAAATGCTTCTGAGTGGCTGCTTCGGGCACCAGCAAGAAAATCAACAGCTTGACAGGCTGCTCGTCTGGCGCGTCAAAACCGATGGATTGGGCCAACTGAAACACCGCCGCCATGGGCGACTTCAGGCCTTTGATTCGCCCATGTGGAATGGCCACGCCATGCCCCAAACCTGTAGAACCCAAGCGCTCGCGTGCAAACAAACTGTCTGTCACCAAGGCTCGGGAAAGGCCGTGTAAATTCTCAAACAACAAACCCGCCTCTTCGAAAGCGCGTTTCTTGCTGGTGGCATCGATGCCAACCAGCACTTGTTCAACGGGGAGGATGGCAGCAAGTCTGTTCATGTCGAGGGCGGATTATGCACCCTTGCAAAGGGATCAACTCAAAAAAAACCGCACCTCGAGGGTGCGGCGTGGTTCTATCGCAAGAAATGCGTGAAATATTTCACATCATGCGCTTGGGCGCACTGTGATGGTGGTCGGTAATGCGGTCTTTGTGCCTAATGACCTGACGGTCCAATTTGTCGACCAGTTCATCGACGGCAGCGTACAAGTCCTCGTGGGAGCTTTCGGCAAAAAGGTCGTTGCCCTTGACATGAATATTGCATTCAGCGCGTTGGCGTTTTTCCTTTTCCTTTTGTTTTTCAACAGTGAGCAATACTTTGACATCGACCACTTGGTCAAAGTGTCGCGTGATGCGGTCCAATTTACCCGTTACATAAGTTCGCAAGGCGGGTGTCACTTCAAGATGATGACCGCTGATCGTGAGATTCATAAATAGCCTCCTGATGCTCTCTTTGTTGAACAACCACCGCCAAGCAAATGGTGGTGGGTTGAACCCACTATGCGCCCCGCATAGCAGAAAAGCAAGCTTCGTCCACTAAGCCCTCCAACTTGGTCGGGAGTTCACTTTTTCTGCTCAAAAGCTGATAAATTCCCATCTTGAAGCCAAAGTCTAATTTGAAGCTGCGCCATGCAAGCGCAATTTGGACGAGAGCACAAAGCTCAACACACTGGCACCTCCTCCCACCAAAGCAGACAACCAGTAGTAGGTGAGATGCCCGTTGCCATCTCGACCCAAGATCAGGCCGCCCACCAAGGCCGCGGTGCCCATCGCCATGGATTGCACAGCCGAGTTAAGTGTCATGAAACTGCCCCGCCTTTGCGGATCGGCAGAGGCGCCAATGAGGGCCATGCCTGGAATCATGCGACCGCTCATGACCACAAACAGCAGCGATGAAACGACCAGCACACCGGCCATGGGCAAGGACGCCGAAAGTGTCAAACCCAACAAGGGGAAGGGCATTAAGAGGGCCAACCGTCGAAATGCATAGGCCTTGCCCGCGCGATCTGACCAATGACCAATCCAACGCGCCGTGAGCAAGGTGCTAACCCCGCCAAACAAATAAATGTAGGGAATTTGTTCAGACTGGAACCCTGCGTTGAACTGCAAATACAGCGTGATGTAGGGAATCACGACAAAACCTGCAAACACCATGCTGGCTGACATGGCAAAGGCGCGCAAGTGGTTGGGATCAACCACCACAGCCCTTAAATTAGCCAACATGTTGCGCACCGAGTGCCCCTCTTCGCTAGATTGAACATGCCCCTTTAGACTGGGCAAGGTCTGGCTGGCACCCAATGCCACCAAGGTCACCAGCATGGCAATGACCAAAAAAGGCGCATGCCAGTTGAAATGCGAGACCAAGAACAAGGCCAAAGGAACACCTGCCACCGTGGCCACAGAAAACGAGGTCATGACCACACCCATGGCACGCCCACGGCGCTCAAACGGCACCACCTCCGCCACAATGGTCTGCGACAGGGCCATCAACACCCCACCAAAGAAGCCTGAGGCCACCCGCGCGGCCATCAACCAAGCGAACGAAGGCGCCAAGCTGCAAGCCAGCGCCGCGAACCCAAACAGCGGGTACAGCGTCAGCATCATGCGTTTGCGACCAAAGCGGTCAATGTAGGTGGCAGCCAACAGACCCGACAAGCCTGCAGAAAAAGTGTATGCCGACACCAACAATCCAAATTGGCTGGCCGAAATACCAAACAGTTGCGTCAGCTGAGGCCCAAGTGGCATCATGATCATGAAGTCCAGCACGCTGGTGAATTGAATGCTGGCCAAAGTCAGCAAAAGCCAGCGCTCGCGCTTGGGCGTTAAATGTGTCGTCATCGATGGTTTTCCTGTGCTCCCAACTCTAACATTCCCAATGTTTTGCCGATTAAGTTGCACCAAGGGTTTCATTGCGCAAGTTGCAGTGCCATAATTCGACCCATCATTATTTTGGAGTTTGCTCCGTGGAAAGCCACCCTAGTTGGTAGCTTTCGAATGAGATGGTCTCTTGGCTGCACACCGCGATGCAGCGCGCCAGTCGTTCGAAAGCTGCTTTAACCCATTGCCGCCTTATCGAACACCTGGCCCCCGTTTTTTTGGGGCTGAAGGAGATCTGCCATGCTCAACATTTTTACCTTGGCCAACGGCCGCCTCGTCCAAGAAGAGATTGAATCTTTGGAAGAGCTGTCTAAGTTCCAGCCAATTTGGGTTGACCTTGAGTCGCCTACCGTAGAAGAAAAACGCTGGATCAAACAGTACTACGGCCTGTCCATTCCAGAAGATGCGATGGACGAGGACATTGAGGAATCTGCTCGCTTTTACGAAGAAGACAACGGCGAATTGCACATTCGCTCTGACTTTTTAATTGCCGACGAAGACGAGCCCCGCACCGTGCGCTGTGCCTTTATCTTGAACCAGCACAATGCCGATTTGCGAAGCCGCGGCGTCTTGTTTTCGATTCACGATGAAGACGTGCCTGTGTTCCGCTTGCTGCGTTTGCGTGCGCGCCGCGCACCCGGCCTCTTAGAAGACGCCAAAGAAGTGCTGTTGAAGTTGTTCGATGCCGACGCCGAATACTCAGCCGATACCTTAGAAAACATTTACGACAAGTTGGAAATTGCCGGCAAACTGGTGCTGTCTGGCGACGTGACCGACGCCATGGCCGGTGAAGTGCTGGGCGCCATTGCGCGGCAAGAAGACTTGAACGGTCGTATTCGCCGCAACGTGATGGACACCCGCCGCGCGGTCAGCTTCATGATGCGAAGCAAAATGCTGAATGCCGAACAATTTGAAGAGGCCCGCCAAATTTTGCGCGACATTGACTCGCTTGACTCACACACCGAGTTCTTGTTTGAAAAGATCAACTTCTTGATGGACGCTACCGTGGGTTTCATCAACATCAACCAGAACAAGATCATCAAAATCTTCTCTGTGGCCAGCGTGGCTTTGCTGCCGCCCACACTGATTGCAAGCTTGTACGGTATGAACTTTCAGTACATGCCCGAGTTGTCACAGACTTGGGGCTACCCGTATGCGCTGTGCCTGATGGTGGCCAGTGCTGTGGTGCCTATGTGGTATTTCCGCCGCCGCGGTTGGTTGAAATAAAACGCTTCAAAAACTCAGACACAATGGCTGCGCTGTAGTGGCTGGCTACGTCTTTCACAAACTGCGTGAAGTCGGTGTGCGCGTCGTCATCAGCTCGGTCTGACAGGGTGCGCACCACGGCCAAAGGAACGTCATAAGCATGGCACACCTGCGCCAGCGCAGCACCCTCCATTTCCACGGCCAAAGCATCTGCAATATGGGTTTGCAAACGCCGGCTCTCTGATGCGCTCGACACAAATTGATCGCCACTGATGATCAAGCCTGCGTGAACCTGGGCTTTTGGCAAAGCTTGCTTGGCACTCGCCATCAAACACTGCGTCATGTGCTTGTCGGCCTGAAAGCGTGAGCAACCCAACAAGGGCACTTCGTATTGCGGAAACAAAGGCGAGGCATTCATGTCGTGCTGAAGCAGTTCTGTGCCCACCACCACATCACCGACATTCACATGGGATGCCAAACCACCTGCGACGCCGGTGAACAAAATACGCTGAACTTTGTATTTTTCAATGAGCACCGTCGCCGTGATAGCGGCAGCCACTTTGCCAATACCCGACAAAACGGCCACCACTGAATGGCCATGCAGGTGACCTTGCCAAAATTGACGGCCCGCCACCGTCTGGCAGCTGGCATTGGGCATGAGGGCCAGCACGGCCGACAACTCCTCCTGCATCGCACCAATCAATGCGATGCGTGGCGCGAAGTCATTGGGGTGCATCACGCAACTCGCGGCGCAAAATTTTGCCCACTGCAGTTTTAGGCAATTCCGTTTTGAACTCAATCACCTTGGGTTGTTTGTAACCCGTCATGTTGGCACGACAATGATCGCGAACAGCGCTTTCGGTCAGGGCGGGGTCTTTTCTGACGATGACCAATTTGACGGCTTCACCTGTTTTTTCATCAGGCACTCCCACAGCTGCGCACTCTAAAACGCCAGGGCACAAAGACACGGTTTCTTCGACATCGTTGGGGTAGACGTTGAAGCCACTGACCAAGATCATGTCTTTCTTGCGATCGACAATTTTGAAAAACCCATTCGCATTGCGAATGCCAATGTCGCCCGACTTGAAATAGCCGTCGGGCGTCATACAACGCGCCGTTTCATCGGGACGCTGCCAATAGCCAGCCATCACTTGTGGCCCCTTGATGGCAATTTCACCGGGCTGTCCGACCTCTGTCACATCGTTGCCTTCATCGTCTAACAACTTCATGGCGGTGCTGGGCAAAGGGACGCCGATGGTGCCTGTGAATTGTGTGCTGGTGGTTGGGTTGCAACTGGCAGACGGACTGGTTTCCGACAAACCATAACCTTCGCAAATGGGGCAACCTGTTTTTTGCAACCACAAGGCCGCTACCGCACTGGTGACCGCCATTCCCCCGCCCACTGACACCTTGAGATTTTTCCAATTCACTTTGTCAAAGTCGGGGTGATTGGCCAAACCATTGAACAAGGTGTTGACAGCCGGAAAACTGTGGAAGTTTTGCTTGGACAACTCTTTCAACACTGCGGGTAAATCACGGGGGTTGGGTATCAAAATATTTTTACCGCCCGTGCGCAGACCCAGCATCATGTTCACGGTGAAGGCAAAGATGTGATACAGCGGCAATGCGCACACCGAGGTGGGCTGCTCATGTGCCGGCACCCGCTTCATCACGGGGTCGTTCCAAGCTTCGGACTGCAACAAGTTGGCAATGACATTGCGGTGCAAAAGCACAGCACCTTTTGAGACGCCGGTGGTTCCGCCGGTGTATTGCAAAACAGCAATGTCGTCAGCTTGCACCACGGGTTTGGCATAGACCGCTTGGCGACCCAGCGCCAGCGCTTTGTTGAATTTGACTGCACCAAACAACTCAAAATCGGGCACCAACTTCTTCACATTGCGCACCACAAAATTGACCAGCGTTGCTTTTGGCATGCGCAGCATGTCACCCATGGCGCAAAGCACAATGTGCTTGACCTGCGTGGTCGCAATGCACTTTTGCAAAGTGACTGCAAAGTTCTCAATGATGACGATGGCTTTGGCACCAGAGTCTTTTAGCTGATGCTCAAGTTCGCGGGGGGTGTAAAGTGGATTGACATTGACCACCACCAAACCAGCACGCAAGATGGCAGCAACGGCTACAGGATATTGCGGTACGTTGGGCATCATGATGCCAACGCGGTCGCCTTTTTCGAGGCCCAATGATTGAAAGTAAGCTGCCAGCGCTTGGCTTTTGAGGTCAGTTTCTTGGTAACCAATGTCTTGGCCCATGAAGCTGTACGCGGTTCGACTGGCGTACTTGGAGAAGCTCTCCTCCATCAAACTGACCAAGGAGTCGTACTGTGATGCATCTATTTCAGAGGGCACACCCTCGGGGTAGCTGCTTAGCCAAACGCGCTCTTCGATCATCCTGAACTGTCTCCTGATGACTGACAAACTTTGATAGATTTTATATTGTGCTTGAAAAAAGAAGGCCTTCAAGCAAGGATTCCACCTAGATTGAAGATGTCAACACGCTTCAACGTGAATCTTCATCAAGGAAAATGTCAAGGTTGGGTACTGACTTGGATGCCAGCCGCCACTTGGTCCAGCCTGGCCTGTTCAGCTAGGACTTTGGTGACGTAGTCAGTTTCACCCAGCATGTTGTCGCCGCCCAAATAAAACAGCAGTCCTTGCTCAATCGAGCCGCCCTTGAGCTTGATGTACTCTTGCAAGACGGCCGCTCCCACGCGCATGTTGGTCAAAGGGTCAAATGCGGCAAACTTGCCGCCATACTTTTGATACTTTTGAGCGTGTATGTCGGTCATGACCTGCATCAGACCTTGGGCACCCGCTTGACTTTGCACATAAGGATGAAAGCTAGACTCAATGGCCATCACTGCCAAAAGCAGGTGGGGTTTGATGCGGGTCGTATCAGACAGGTTGTAGGCTTCCGACACCAAAGCGGCAATGGGCTCAGGTGCCACCTTGTATTTCTTGGCCAGCCAAGCGGCAACCGCCGCCTGCTTACTGGGAATGTCTCGCAAATCGGTCGCGGTGGCACGGTCTGCGGTGTTTTGCGGCACCCACCACAAATTCAACTGCCGATCACGCAAGAAGCCGTAGGCTGCCGTTTCAGCCTCGTTCAACAAATCGGGTCGAAATGCCGCCACACCCAAACTTATCGCCAAAACCAAGCCCAGCATGGCCAAGCCGCTGTGCATCAAGGTCAGGACACCCCGGCCCACATCTTGCACAAAAGTGCTCAGAGCCAATTGCATTTTTTGCAGGCTGGAGGGGTGGGGAGACGCATTCATGATGAGCGCAAGTATAGATATTTAATGGCGTCGGGCATGATCAAGAGATAATTGCACCCATGAAGCATCACAAAATCGTTGTGGGCTTGTCTGGCGGCGTCGACTCTGCCGTCACAGCCCATTTGTTGAAAAAGCAAGGCCATGAGGTGGTCGGCATTTTCATGAAAAATTGGGAAGACGATGACGACAGTGAATTTTGCTCGTCCAACATCGACTTTGTCGATGCCGCAGCCGTGGCCGATGTCGTGGGCATTGAGATTGAGCACGTTAACTTTGCAGCCGACTACAAAGACCGCGTGTTTGCAGAATTTTTGCGCGAGTACCAAGCGGGCCGCACGCCCAACCCCGACATACTTTGCAACGCCGAAATCAAGTTCAAATCTTTTCTAGACCACGCCATGCATGTGGGGGCTGAAAAAATTGCCACCGGTCACTACGCACGCGTTCGTTTGAACGAAACCACGGGTCTGCACGAATTGCTCAAAGGTTTGGACAACAGCAAAGACCAAAGCTATTTTTTGCACCGCTTGAACCAAGCGCAACTGTCCAAGACTTTGTTCCCTGTGGGCGAGTTGCTCAAAACGCAGGTGCGACAAATTGCGGAAGAAATTGGTTTGCCCAATGCCAAGAAAAAAGACTCCACCGGCATTTGCTTCATTGGCGAGAGACCGTTCCGAGAATTTCTCAATCGCTATATTTCCAAAGAGCCTGGGCCCATCAAAGACCCCACAGGTCGAACCATTGGCAAGCATGTGGGCTTGAGTTTTTACACTTTGGGTCAGCGACAAGGTTTGGGCATAGGCGGTATCAAAGAAAAAGGTACACAGCGTGGCGGGGGCGAACACACGCCTTGGTTTGTGGCCCGCAAAGACATGGCCAAAAACATTTTGTGGGTGGTGCAAGGGCATGACCATCCGTGGTTGTTGTCGCCGCAACTCGATGCGGCCGATGCCAGTTGGTGCTCAGGCACAGCGCCTGTTGCGGGGCGCTATGCTGCCAAAACACGCTATCGCCAGGCAGATGCAGCGTGTGGATTCACAACTTTGCAAGCCGCTGAATTTTCTTTGGCATTTGACGACAACCAATGGGCTGTCACCCCTGGACAAAGTGCCGTGCTGTATGACGGCGAAGTGTGTTTGGGTGGTGGTGTGATCAACTCGGCCACCACCCTCACTTGAACCTGGTCTTGTTGACTGGGCAAAGCTTAATCGCTGCCCAGGGCCAGTTTGCTGGGCTGCCTTTTCTCAACCGCAAACCGAAGCAGTGATGCTGTTCTGAAAATGCCATGGGCAAATTTGCCATAAGGCAAGGTTAAAAACAATGCCATCACCAAACCCAAATGCAAGGCCAGCAATGAAGGCATGGCCACCGAGTTTTTGGCCAACATCAAGGCCAGGCCAGTCACGCTGATCAGAAACAGCAGTGCAATGAAACCACGGTCCATGGGGCGTTGCTTGACATCACCGTGATGGGGGTCTCGCGCCAAATTCAGTCGCCACAAGCCCAAGGTGCCCAAAGCCAAAGAAATACCGCCAACGGTGCCTAAAATTTTGGGCAAGCTGGTGAAGTCGTATGGTGCGGGCCATCCCAACACGTAGTGATAGAGGGTGGCCACACTGGTGGCTGCAAAGCACAACATGAAACCATAAAAGGTGAGGTGGTGCATGCGCTTGCGCGCCAGGGTGAATGCATCGTCTTCGTTGTTGCAACCATCGCCATGACCGCCGCCTAAATATTTCAGCTTAAGCGCGTCGTGCGTTGCTTCTGCCGCTGCTGGCGTGCTCAAGGGTGCGCCACTGGTCGCAGGCGTCACATCTACCCAAAACTTGCGAACGCCCATGCCCAAGGCAAATACCGCCCACAAGAACACAGGTGCAAACAAACTCACCATGAAGTTATGAGGAAAGATGGCGTAAAAGCCTTGCTGCGCATCGCCACTGACGGGCCCCCACAAACTACCATTGCTTTGAATGGCCAACAACATGAACAAGGTGAGGCTGGCCGCCAAAGCCAAAGACAAGGTGAGGCCGTTGCGTTGATAGAGTTTGCCCATGGCAGGTGGCCAAGCGTAATCGGCATAGGTTTGACCACGCACAGTGGCCATGGCCTTGGGCACATTGATGGCAAACTCATGCGGCGGCGCATACTGACAAGCGTGCAAACATGCACCGCAGTTGTGGCACAAGTTGGCCAGATAGTGAATGTCGGCTTTGCCAAACTCCAAGCGCCTCGTCATGGCAGGAAACACGGCACAAAACCCTTCGCAATAGCGACAGCCATTGCAAATTTGAAGTTGTCGTGCAACTTCCGTTTCTGAGCCAGTTAAGAGAATTTCACCGCGCGCCAAGGCAGTGGCTTCTTGTGTGAGTTGCTGAAGTGTTTGCATGGTTGTTCGATTCAAGCAGACACCGAGGTGTCTAAGTCAGCGGTGCCTTGCATCACTTGTTGCGCCAAGGTGGGCACAGTAGCAGGCGTGCCCAATGCTGCACGCGCAGCCTGCTCGCCAGAGATGCGGCCAAATGCCGTGCCAATGGTCATGCCCACGCCTGCGGTGTAGCCCTTGCCCAACACATTGCCGGCCATCATTTCACCAGACACAAACAAATTGGGGCTGGCTTGGTTGTTGAAACGCACTGCGGTGGTCTCGTCAGTCTTCAAACCCAAATAGGTAAAGGTCACGCCAGGCTTGACGGGGTATGCATAGAAGGGTGCGGTGTCGAGGGGCAAAGCCCAATGTGTTTTGGCGGGCGTTACGCCTTTGGTATGGCAATCGTCCAGCACGGTGTGGTCAAAATGACCAGGCACACAGGCTTGGTTGTAGGCATTCAAGGTGGCCATGAAGGTGTCCACATTCAGGCCTAATTTTTGTGCCAACTCTGGCAGCGTTTGGGCGACGGTGCCTGCGAACACGGGCGGCATGAACCGGCCCACGGCTTTGGCATCGGTAATCGAGTAGCCAATTTGGCCGGGTTGCTGGGCCACCAAGCGGCCCCAAATGGCATAGCGTTTGGGCCAGAAGTCTTCGCCTTCGTCGTAAAAGCGTTCTGCGTTCTTGTTCACGACCACACCCAGCGACACACAATCGATGCGTGTGCAAATGCCGCCGTCGTACAGCGGGGCACGCGCATCGATGGCCACCATGTGCGCTTGCGTGGGATCGCCAATTTGATCGGCGCCGCGCTCTAGCAAATGCTTGAGCAGTGTGCCTTGATTGAACTTGGTGCCGCGAATCAGGAAATTGTCGGCAGGAAATTCACCTTGTGCGTTTTGGCCCCAAGCTTCTTTCAACCAAGGAATGTTGGACTCAAAACCACCCGCAGCCATGACGCAGGCTTTGGCGGTGATGCGCTCTGTGCGCAAGACTTCACCCGTTGGTGATTTGTGCTTGACCACTGCCGCTTTGAAAACATCGTCTTCAAGTTCGAGTTCGTTCACTTCCGCGTTGTACTGAATTTGAATGCCCAGTTTTTCGGCGCTGCGGTAATACGCATTGATGAGTGCTTTGCCGC
>JBEDKQ010000071.1:0-28545 GCA_041172085.1 Pseudomonadota bacterium
AAGCTTGGCGCAAGTCGGGTGACGACGGCAGCGGTTTCCAGTTCTTCACGCAACACCGGAAGGGGTGAACCTGTGAGACACAAGGCACGGGTGGTCGGAATGCCCAAAGCCGCCATGGCTTCACTGCACAAGTACTCCCTGATGCTTGAACGCAAGACTGCGCGGCCATCGCCCATGCGCGAGAAAGGTGTTTTGCCTGCGCCCTTCAGTTGAACTTCATAGCAACCCTGCGGGGTTTGGTATTCACCCAAGCCCAAGGCGCGGCCGTCACCCAATTGCCCAGCCCAATGGCCGAATTGGTGGCCACTGTAGACGGTGGCCCTAGATGCCATGCCTTCCCACAAGCCATTGCCGCTGAAGACAGCCAAAGCTTCGTGGGTGTTTAACCAATCGTCAGGCAAGGCGTAGTCTGCTTGTAAAGCATGATTTTGGGCGACCCAGTAAGGCTCTGGCACAGGTGAAGGTAGAACCTCAGCAGAAAAGGCAGGTCCAAGTGAGGTGTATCGGTTGATCCAAGTCATGCCTTGATTGTCGATGGCTTTGGATGCACCTATCAAGACACAGGGTTTACACCGACCCAAGGCCTCTCGTGCTAAAAAGTGGTTTGTTCCCTCACTTGAATTTGAAAAGGTCACTATGTTCGGACTCATGCAGCAGCAGTCATTGCTGATTTCCTCTTTGATCGAATTTGCCGATCGCCATCATGGCGATGGTGAGGTGGTCTCAAGACGGGTGGAGGGTGACATCCATCGTTACGCTTGGTCCGATGTGGCAACGCGATCAAGACAACTGGCCAATGCCTTGGATGGATTTAATTTGAATCAGTCTGACCGTGTTGCAACCTTGGCTTGGAACGGTTACAGACACTTAGAGTTGTACTTTGGTGTGAGCGGCTCTGGTCGCGTACTGCATACCCTGAACCCCAGGCTACACCCTGATCAAGTGGTTTGGATCGCTAACCACGCAGAAGATCAAGTCTTGTGTTTTGACATGACTTTTTTGCCCTTGGTGCAAGCCGTCCATGCCCGCTGCACCACAGTAAAGCATTGGGTGGCGCTTTGCGATGCAGACAAATTACCCGCAGACACTGGCATTCCGAATTTGCTCAGTTATGAAGCCTTGATTGGAAAACAATCCCCGCAATACACTTGGCCCGATCTAGACGAGAACACCGCCTCCAGCATGTGTTACACCAGTGGCACCACTGGCAATCCCAAGGCGGCCCTTTACAGCCACCGCTCGACCTTGTTGCATGCCTACGCTGCAGCCTTGCCAGATGTGATGTGCATTTCTGCGCGAGATGCGATCTTGCCTGTTGTGCCCATGTTCCATGTGAATGCTTGGGGCATTCCCTACAGCGCAGCCATGACGGGTGCTAAATTGGTGTTTCCGGGACCTGCATTGGATGGCAAGTCCGTATACGAAATCATTGAATCCGAGAAGGTCACTTTTGCGGCAGGCGTGCCCACAGTGTGGCAAATGTTGCTAGGCCACATGAAGCCTGCCAATTTGCGCTTTTCATCTTTGAAGCGCACAGTCATTGGTGGTTCTGCCTGTCCACCGGCCATGATTGATGCTTTCAGAGACGACTATGGCGTCGATGTTTTGCATGCATGGGGCATGACTGAAATGAGTCCCTTGGGAACCTTGTGCACACTCAAGAACAAGCATTTGGGCTTGCCTGCAGAAGCACAAATGAAGCTACGTTTGAAACAAGGTCGCGCCATTTTTGGTGTTGACATGAAAATCGTGAACGATGCCGGTGAGGCTTTGCCACACGATGGCACAACTTATGGCGATTTGCTTGTCAAGGGTCCATGGATCATTCGAGAATATTTCAAGCAAGAAGGTAACTCGCCCTTGGTGGATGGTTGGTTTCCGACAGGTGACGTGGCCACCATCGACGAAGATGGCTTCATGCAAATTACCGATCGCAGTAAAGATGTCATCAAGTCTGGTGGTGAGTGGATCAGTTCCATCGACATTGAAAACATTGCCATGGCTCACCCCGCTGTTGCAATGGCCGCATGTGTGGGCATGCCTCATCCCAAATGGGATGAGCGGCCTATCGTTTGTGTTGTGAAGAAACCAGGCAGCGCACTGGAAGTGACAGATTTGCTGAAGTTTTATGAAGGCAAGACAGCCAAATGGCAGTTACCCGATGACGTCGTTTTTGTCGAGGCAATTCCCTTAGGTGCGACGGGGAAAATGCTCAAAACAAAACTCAGAGAACAGCTTGCGGACTACAAGCTGCCAACAATTTGACCTGTCACCAGAGGAGCAATGACTGCTTCAGTCACTTGTGCGATACCGCCTAGGGCAAACCCCGACCGATAAAACTTACAAAACAGTTACGCTGAGCACCGTTAAGTTTTTTTCATAACAGTTGGAGCTAAATATGAAATTTGCAGTTCGTTCTATCGCAGTCGCCTCTTTGGCCATGTGTGCATTTGGTGCCTTCGCTCAAAAGGGCGAAACAGTCAAAATTGCATGGATTGACCCCTTGTCTGGCTTGATGGCGCCCGTTGGCAACAACCAACTCAAAAGTTTCCAATTCTTCGCTGAAAAATACAGCAAGCTCAACGCCGCGGGCGTTAAATTTGAGGTGGTCGGCTTCGACAACAAACTCAGCCCCGCTGAGAGCTTGAACGTTTTGAAGGCAGCTACCGACCAAGGTATTCGCTACATCACGCAGGGCAATGGTTCAGGCGTTGCAGGTGCTTTGATTGAAGCCGTTAACAAGCACAACGAGCGCAACCCTGGTAAAGAAATTATTTTCTTGAACCACTCCGCTGTGGACCCCGATTTCACCAACAGCAAGTGCAGCTACTGGCACTTCCGTTTCGATGCAGACACTTCTATGAAGATGGAAGCACTGACAACCTTCATGAAGGACCGCCCCGAGACTAAAAAGGTCTTCTTGTTGAACCAAAACTATTCGCACGGCCATCAAGTTGCCAAGTTCTTCAAAGAAGGTATCAGCCGCAAGCGTCCTGATGTACAAATCGTCGGTGAAGACTTGCACCCCTTGGCGCAAGTTCGCGATTTTGCACCCTACATTGCCAAAATCAAAGCATCTGGCGCCGACTCCGTCGTCACCGGTAACTGGGGTTCCGATTTGGCCTTATTGGTCAAAGCTGCCAACGAAGGTGGTTACACAGGCAACTTCTACACTTACTACACTGGTGTTACAGGTACACCCACAGCTTTGGGTAAGAGCGGTGAAGGCCGCGTGTTCCAAATTGCATACGGTCACTACAAAATGGGCGGCCAGATGGACAAATGGCAAGACGAGTTCAAGGCCAAGTTCAACGACGACTTCTACACAGGTTCTGTTCATAGCATCTTCGCCGTTTTGGGCGATGCCATGGCCAAAGCCAAGTCAACCGATCCAGTCAAAGTAGCTGCAGCCATGTCTGGCATCAAGACCACCAGCGTATTCAACGGTGAAGTCGAAATGCGCAAGGCCGATCACCAGTTGCAACAACCTTTGTACCTTACCGTTTGGAGCAAGGTTGACAAGAAGTACAACTACAGTGTCGAGAACACTGGTATGACGTTGGTACCTGTGAAGGAATTCCCTTCCTACATTTCTAGCACACCAACCAGCTGCCAGATGAAGCGTCCTGCGTAATAGATGTGAGTCTTCGGATGGGCCCGCTCCTCAGGGGGTCGGGCCCATCTTGTTTTTTGTGACTTGCCATGGGTGGCGGAAAGTAGTTTTATGGAGTTCTTCATCATCTCCATGCTCAATGGTTTGAGCTATGGGTTGTTGTTATTCATGCTCAGCTCAGGCTTGACCCTGATCTTCAGCATGATGGGGGTTTTGAATTTTGCACACGCATCGTTCTACATGATCGGTGCCTATTTTGGTTACACCTTAACCAGCGTCATTGGGTTTTGGCCTTCACTGATCATTGCCCCCATCTTGGTGGGTGCCACAGGTGTTCTCTTTGAACGCTTGTCTTTGCGCAAAGTGCACAAGTTCGGTCATGTTCCAGAATTACTGGTCACCTTTGGCTTGTCCTACATCGTCTATGAGTTGGTCCAACTCATTTGGGGCAGAACAGCCGTTGACTTTACGCCCCCTGAAATTCTGCGTGGTGCCGCCTTTACCTTGGTCAATCACTCAGTCAACGGTTTGCAGATGATTTGGGGCGCAGCCCCAGCAGAAATGTGCAAGGCAGCAGATGCCAGCATTCGTTTGGTTTGTACGCCGTTTCCAGCCACCCGCGGCTTCATGATGATTGTGGCCTTGTTGATGTTGTTTTCGCTTTGGCTGCTTTTAACCAAAACACGCATTGGCCTGGTGATCCAAGCCGCCTTGACACACCCAGAGATTGTTGAAGCACTTGGCCACAATGTGCCACGTGTGTTCATGCTTGTGTTTGGTGCAGGTACAGGTTTGGCAGGTTTGGCTGGCGTTATCGGCGGTAGCACTTATGTCACTGAACCTGCCATGGCCGCAACTGTGGGTTCTGTTATTTTCGTGGTGGTCGTGGTGGGCGGCATGGGCTCCTTGTCAGGCGCGTTCTTGGCATCGGTCTTGATCGGCGTCATCCAAACGTTTGCCATTGCTTTTGATTATTCTTTTGTCAGTGTCGCCAAAGACATGGGATTTAGTTTGTCGGACGCCTTGATGAACAACTCAGTTTTGAAACTGACCATTTCACAAGTTGCACCTATCTTGCCTTACTTGTTCTTGGTCTTGATTTTGATTTTCCGTCCAAAGGGACTTTTAGGTACCCGAGAAGGATGATGTCATGAGCAGTACCTTTAAATTCAAACCCTATAACGTTGGCAGATGGGTCATCTGGAGTCTTTTTGCCATCGTCCTCATTTTTGCACCCTTGGTTTTCACCAGCAACTTGTCTGGCACCATGTTGGCTCAAATGGGCATCGCCATCATTGCGTGCTTGTCCTACAACATTTTGTTGGGGCAGGGCGGTATGTTGAGCTTCGGCCATGCGGTTTATACCGGTCTTGGCTCCTTCGTTGCCATTCACGCTTTGAATTCCATCAGCGGCGGACATTCCAATATCCCGGTCAGTCTCATCCCTTTGGTTGGCGGTATTGCAGGCATTGGTTTTGCTGTGTTGTTTGGTTATGTCACCACCAAAAAAGCGGGCACACCGTTTGCCATGATTACCTTGGGTGTTGCTGAACTTGTCTTCGCCATGTCCTTGATGTTCTCGGAGTTCTTCGGTGGCGAGGCCGGTATCTCCGGAAATCGCGTTGCGGGTCAAGCCTTTATGGGCATTACCTTTGGTCCTCAAATTCAAATTTACTATTTGATCGCCTTCTATACATTTGTCTGCGTGGCACTGATGTATGCCTTCACCCAAACACCTTTGGGTCGTATTTTGAACGCCGTGCGCGACAACCCTGAACGTGTGGAGTTCATAGGTTACAACACCCAACGGGTGCGTTATTTTGCGTTCATCATTGCTGGTTTTTTTGCAGGCATTTCAGGCGGACTGGGCGCGCTCAATTTTGAAATCGTAACGGCAGAGGTAGTGGGTGCAGGCCGCTCTGGCGGTTACTTGCTCTTTACCTTTTTGGGGGGCGCCACATTTTTCTTTGGTCCTATCATTGGCGGCATTCTGATGGTCTTGGCGTTCGTCTTGCTGTCTGAACTCACCAAGGCATGGCTTTTGTACTTGGGCTTGTTGTTCTTGTTCATGGTGATGTATGCACCTGGCGGCATTGCCAGCTTGATCATGATGAATTTACGCGTAGCAGCCTTTGGAAAACTCAAACAAATATGGGTCAGTTATTTGGGTCTTTTTGTAACAGGCTTCGTTGCCCTCATTGGTGCTGGTGCAATGATTGAAATGGTTTACCACCTCCAATTGAATTCAGCCCTAGGCGATACCTTGAAATTCATGGGCGTGAATTTAAATGCCAAAGGTGTAGACAGTTGGGTAGGGTCCATTTTTATTTTGGTCACAGGCTTGGGCTTGTTTGAAGTTATCCGCCGTCATTTCATGATTGAATGGGGCGACATTCAAGTTGACATTGAAAAAGAAATTAAACGTCGGGAGACAGCGTGATGTCTTATGCGCTAGAACTCAAAGATCTCCGAAAAAATTTCGGAAAAACAGAAATCATTCCACTGCAGGTGAACGTGTTGCCATCATTGGCCCTAATGGCGCAGGTAAATCTACCTTGTTCAACTTAATCAGTGGTCGATTTGGCCCCACCAGTGGTGAAATTTTGCTCAATGGGCAACGCATTGATCACAAAGCGCCCTATGAAATTAACCGCATGGGTTTGTCACGTAGTTTTCAAATCACCAACATCTTTCCCAAGCTTAGCGTTTTTGAAAACTTACGCTGTGCCGTGTTGTGGAGCCTGGGCTACAAATATACCTTCTTGAAATTTTTGTCTGGCTTGAAAGATGCCAACGAATTGGCAGAGAAGTACATGGAAATGATCCGCCTCGACAAAAAGCGAGACTTGTTAGCCATGAACCTTACCTACGCAGAACAACGTGCTTTAGAGATTGGCATCACCATTGCGGGTGGCTCTGATGTCATTTTGCTCGACGAGCCTACAGCCGGCATGAGTAAAAGCGAAACGACACGGTTCATCAGTTTGATCAAAGAAGTCACCGTCGGTAAAACATTGCTTACAGTGGAGCATGACATGGGGGTGGTGTTTGGACTTGCCGACAAAATTGCGGTCGTTGTCTATGGCGAGGTGATTGCCTTTGATACGCCCGAAGCTGTCAGGTCCAATGCGCGAGTCCAGGAGGCCTATTTAGGTTCTCATGTGGCTGACGAACAAGCGGGAGGTCACTGACATGTTGCACATTGACAATCTTCACGCCTTTTATGGCAAAAGCCACGTGCTGCACGGCGTCAGCTTCAACGTTAAACCCGGCGAAATTGTGGCACTGTTAGGTCGCAATGGTTCAGGCCGATCAACAACTGCCAAGGCCATCATGGGCTTGGTCGATTGCCAAGGTGACATCGCTTGGAAAGGCCAAAACGTTGTTGGCAAAAAAGCCTTTGAAATCGCCCACTTGGGAATTGGCTATGTGCCAGAAAATCGGGACATTTTCCCCAAGTTGACTGTGCATCAAAATTTGCTCCTTGGTCAAAAAGGAACTGGCAAAGGCAGCCGTTGGAGTTTTGACGACATGTACCAAATGTTTCCGCGACTTTTGGAGCGACAACACACTGAGGCTGGGGTTCTGTCGGGTGGTGAGCAACAAATGTTGACTTTGTGCCGCACCTTGATGGGCGACCCAGACCTGATCATCATCGATGAACCCACTGAAGGCCTTGCGCCTAAAATTGTTGTTTTGGTGGGGGAGTACCTCAAAAAGCTCAAAGATCGAGGTATTTCAGTATTGCTCATCGAGCAAAAGCTGACCATTGCCATGAAAATCTCAGACCGTGCCTTGGTCATGGGCCACGGCAGTATTGTTTTTGAAGGCACGCCAGAAGAACTGAACGCGAATACTTATATCCGTAAGGAGTGGTTAGAGGTTTAAGGTGCTTTGATGGGGCGAAAAACACCGTCCCATGAGCGACAAACCCCCTACACACACCCGCCGAAACATCCTAGAATTAGCCAAAATAGAACGCCCGTTCTATTTTGGGATTGACACCACCTTTAGAGGAAAACAGCATGACCGCTGAATACAAAGTCATTGGCGATGTCGCCGTGATCACCATGAGCAACCCTCCCGTCAATGGGCTAGGGCTTGCTACCCGCGTTGGCATCACCAACGGCTTGACCCAAGCCAACAGTGACGCTGCCGTTAAATCCATCATCATCACGGGTGCTGGCAATGCCTTTTCTGGCGGTGCCGACATCAATGAATTTGGTTCACCCAAAGCGATCCAAGAACCCAACCTGCTCAGCGTCATTCGCGCTTGCGAAAACTCTGCCAAGCCCGTCTTGGCCGCTGTTCACTCCGTCGCCATGGGCGGTGGTTTGGAGTTGGCATTGGGTTGCCATTACCGCATGGCAGCACCTGGCTGCAAAGTGGCTCTGCCTGAAGTTAAGTTGGGCTTGATTCCTGGCGCCGGCGGTACACAGCGTTTGCCGCGCGTGCTGGGTGTCGAGCCGGCCCTCAACATGATTGTCAGTGGCGAACCTATCAACAGCGAAATGCTGGCCATGTTGCCAGGTCAAAAGTTGTTTGATCGCATGGCGACATCTGCCGAGTCCTTGGCCGCTGAAGCAATGGCCTACGCTAAAGAATTGGCTGCGCAACATGCTGACGGTTCTGCGCTGCCATTGGTTCGCAATTTGCCTTGCAAACACCCACAAGGTGATGCTTACTTCCAGTTCGCTCGCAACATGGTCAAAGGCATGGCCAAAAACTATCCAGCGCCACCCAAGTGTGTGGATGCGGTTGAAGCGGCTACGAAGAAAAAATTCGAAGACGGCATGGTCTTTGAGCGTGAAATTTTCACCAACCTCATGTGGACCCCTGAGTGCCGTGCATTGCGCCACATTTTCATGGCCGATCGCGCTGCCTCCAAAATTCCAGATGTGCCAAGCGACACACCCAAGCGCACCATTGCGTCTGTTGCCGTCATTGGCGCGGGCACCATGGGCGGCGGCATCTCCATGAACTTCTTGAACGCCGGCATTCCCGTCAAGATGTTGGAAATGAAGCAAGAAGCGCTTGACCGTGGCGTGGCCACCATCCGCAAGAACTACGAAGCCCAAGTGAAGAAGGGCAAGTTGAAGCAAGACAAATACGAACAGCGTATGGCTTTGCTCACCACCACCTTGAGCTATGACGACATTGGCAGCGCCGACTTGGTCATTGAAGCCGTGTTTGAAGAGATGGGCGTCAAAGAAACTGTCTTTAAGAAACTCGACGAAGTGATGAAGCCTGGTGCCATCTTGGCCTCCAACACCTCCACTTTAGACGTCAACAAAATTGCCTCGTTCACAAAGCGGCCAGAAGACGTGGTGGGCATGCACTTCTTCAGCCCTGCCAACGTCATGAAATTGTTGGAAGTCATTCGCGGTGCCAAAACCAGCAAAGAAGTATTGGCCACCGTCATGGCTTTGGGCAAGAAGATCAAGAAAACATCGGTGGTGTCCGGCGTGTGCGACGGCTTCATTGGCAACCGCATGATTGAGCAATACAGCCGTCAAGCTGGTTTCCTTATTGAAGAAGGCTGTACGCCTGCCCAAGTTGACAAAGCCGTTGAAAAGTTTGGTTTTGCCATGGGCCCGTTCCGCATGGGCGACTTGGCTGGTAACGACATTGGCTGGGCCATTCGCAAGCGTCGCAATGTAGAGCGTCCTGGTATGAAGTACAGCAAAACAGCCGACCTCTTGTGCGAGATGGGCCGCTTCGGTCAAAAAACGGGCGCAGGCTGGTACGACTACCAGGCCGGCAAGCGCGATGCCATTCCCAGTGCCTTGGTGGTTGAGATGATTGAAAAACACCGTGCTGCTGAAGGCATCACACCGCGCAAAATTTCGGATGAAGAAATCGTGCAGCGCTTGGTGTTCTCCTTGGTCAACGAAGCTGCTCACATCTTGGAAGAGGGCATTGCCAGCAAGGCCAGCGACATCGACATGGTCTACCTGACTGGTTATGGTTTCCCCATTTTCCGCGGTGGCCCCATGTTGTACGCAGACCAGGTTGGTTTGTTCAACGTGGCTGAAGCCATGAAACGCTTTGCCAAAAACCCACGCGACGATGCCGCTTTCTGGCAACCCGCACCGCTGCTTGCCCGTTTGGTGGCAGACGGCAAAACATTCAACTGATCAGAGGTATTCAATATGACCAACGCCGTCATTGTTTCGACCGCACGCACACCTCTGGCCAAAAGCTGGAAGGGAGCTTTCAACATGACCCATGGCGCCACATTGGGTGGCCATGCGGTTCAACATGCTGTTCAACGCGCCGGCATTGATGCCGCAGAAGTTGAAGACGTCATCATGGGTTGCGCCACACCGGAAGGCGCTACTGGCGCCAACATTGCACGTCAAATTGCATTGAAGGCTGGCATGCCCATTTCTGTGTCTGGCATGACCGTCAACCGTTTCTGCTCATCGGGCTTGCAGACCATTGCATTGGCAGCTCAGCGCATCATCGCTGGCGAAGGCCAGGTCTATGTGGCCGGTGGTGTTGAAAGCATTTCTTGCGTTCAACAAGAAGCCAACCAACACATGTTGCAAGATTTGGCCTTGGCCAAAATGAAACCAGAAATTTACTGGAACATGTTGCAAACGGCCGAGCAAGTGGCCAAGCGCTACAAAATCGGCCGTGACCGCATGGACGAGTACGGTGCGGCCAGCCAACAAAAAGCTTGTGCTGCCCAGGCCGCTGGTTTGTTCAACGATGAAATTGCACCGATCACAGTTTCTGCAGGTGTCATCGACAAAACCATGGGCCTCATGACCAAGCAAGTCACCGTGAGCGTTGACGAAGGATTGCGTGAAGGCACAACGGTTGAAGCCATTTCAGGTCTGCGCTCAGCCTTGCCTGGTGGTTTGATTTCTGCTGGCAACGCCAGTCAATTCTCAGACGGCGCAGGCGCTTGCGTGTTGATGGACGAAAAATTGGCCGAGCAACGCGGCTTGAAACCTCTGGGCCGCTTCTTGGGCTTTGCGGTTGCCGGTTGCGAACCCGACGAAATGGGCATTGGTCCTGTTTATGCAGTTCCCAAAGCATTGGCACGTTTAGGTTTGAAAGTTTCCGACATCGATTTGTGGGAATTGAACGAAGCCTTTGCGGTGCAAGTTTTGTATTGCCGTGACACTTTGGGTATTCCACCCGATCGCCTCAACGTCAATGGCGGCGCCATTGCCGTCGGTCACCCTTACGGTGTCAGCGGACAACGCCTCACAGGCCACGCTTTGATTGAAGGCAAACGCCGCGGTGCTAAGCGTGTGGCTGTCACCATGTGCATTGGGGGTGGCATGGGTGCTTGCGGTATTTTTGAAGTGCTCTAAACGCACACGCTCAGCATCCACTAAGCATCCACGGGCGTCCCGCTATCCATGCAGGCCGCCCGTTTTTATTTTCACTGAGACCTATTAGCCATGAGCCTTCGGACTACGCTGGATTTTTTGTTGTACGAATGGTTGGACGTTAACCAACTGCAACAACGCGAACGCTTTGCGGACCACAGTCAAGAAACCTTTGATGCCGTGTTGGACACTTGCGAGCGAATTGCCCGCGAAAAATACGCGCCCTTCAATCGACTTGTGGACACCGAGGAACCGCGCTTTGATGGCGAAAAAGTGATCTTGCCGCAAGCGACGCACGATGCGCAAAAAGCCTATGCAGCATCAGGCATGCTCAGTGCGGCGCAAGATTACGAAATTGGTGGCATGCAATTGCCCTACACCGTAGAGGCGGCTGCCAACACTTTCTTTGCCATGGCCTCCGTCAGCATGGGCTCGGGTTTGTTAACAGTAGGCAATGCCAATTTGCTGATGGCGCACGGTTCAGAATTGCAAAAGAAAGTATTTGCCCTGAATGAATTCTCAGGCCGTTGGTCAGGCACCATGTGCTTGTCTGAGCCTCAAGCGGGCTCTTCGCTGAGCGACGTGATGACACGCGCCACGCCTGATGGCGCTTCGTTCCAACAAGATCCCCTGGGTGCGCGCTATCGCCTCAAGGGCAACAAGATGTGGATCTCGGCGGGTGAACACGAACTCACCGAAAACATCATTCATTTGGTCTTGGCCAAAATCCCAGGCCCTGATGGCAAGTTGATTCCTGGGGTTAAAGGCATTTCCTTGTTCATCGTGCCTAAGAAAATGGTGAACACCGAAGGTCAATTGACGGGTGTTCGAAACGATGTGGCATTGGCAGGCTTGAATCACAAATGCGGCTGGCGTGGTACCACCAATACGCTGTTGAATTTTGGTGAGGGCAAGTTCAAAGTCTCTACGGACAATACAGATTCGGATGGGTCTGGCGCAGTGGGTTACTTGGTGGGCGAACCAGGCCGCGGTTTGGGTTACATGTTCCACATGATGAACGAAGCACGCATTGGTGTGGGACTGGCCGCCACCATGTTGGGCATGGCCGGGTATGAGGCCAGCTTGGAATACGCCAAAAACCGCCCTCAAGGTCGTCCAGTCGCAGGTGGCACGCAGAAGGTGGTGAAAGATGCCGCGCAAGCTCAGGTTCGCATCATTGAACACGCCGACATCAAGCGCATGTTGCTGGCCCAAAAATCTTATTGTGAAGGTGCGTTGGCGCTTGAGTTGTATTGCGCCAAATTGGTCGACGAGCAACACACAGGTTCTGCCGAAAATGCCGACGAAGCTCGCTTGTTGCTAGAAGTGTTAACGCCCATCGCCAAAAGTTGGCCTAGCGAATGGTGCCTTGAAGCCAACAGCTTGGCCATTCAAATTCATGGGGGCTACGGTTACACCCGAGATTTTCCAGTGGAACAGTACTGGCGCGACAACCGCCTGAACATGATTCACGAAGGCACTCACGGCATTCAAGGCATGGACTTGTTGGGCCGCAAAGTCTTGATGGAAGAGGGCAGAGGCGTCAAGCTCTTGGCTGCTCGCATGATGGCAACAGCTCAAAAAGCACAGGCCTTCCCTGACTTGGCCGAGGATGCCAAAGCGCTGACTTCAGCCCTTCAAAAAGTGACACAGGCCACCCAGTCGGCATGGTCTACCGGACAGCCACAAGAGGCTTTGGCCAATGCGGTGCCTTATTTGCAAGCGTTTGGTCATTTGGTTTTGGCTTGGATCTGGTTGGATGTGAGCGCTTCTTGCAGAGGTGAACCTTCTCCCAAACAAACGGGTCGACAGGCGGCTGCAAAATATTTTTACCGCTATGAATTGCCCAAGATTGATGCTTGGCTCCATGTGGTTGGCAATCGCGACATGACCTGCGCCAACTTATCTGAAGAGGCATTCTGATGAGTCGCAATCAAAGCACGCCTCAAGGTTTACGACACGTTGTGATGTGGACTCTCAAGGAGGAAGCAGAGGGTCAGACCAAAGCGCAGAACATGCTGAAAGCGCGTGAAGTGCTCATGGGTTGTTCCAGCTTGGTGCCCGGCATCGAACTGTTTGAAGTGGGCCTGAAGACCGATGGTCTCGATTGCACCTGTGATGTGGTTTTGAATTCTGTTTTCAAAGATGAAGCGGCGTTGACGGCTTATCAAAACCATCCAGATCACATCGCCATCAAGCCTTTCATGAAAGCCATTGTCGCGCAGCGACAGTGCATGGATTTTTGGAACTGATTTTTTTACAAAGGATTGAACATGACACGTACCGTCAAACAACTCTTCGATTTAACTGGCCAAACCGCTTTGGTCACAGGCGGCTCAAGAGGTCTGGGTCTTCAAATGGCCCACGCACTAGGCGAAGCCGGTGCACGCCTGATGTTGAGCTCACGCAAAGCAGATGATTTGCAAGAAGCTGTGGCCGAACTCAAAGCAGCAGGCATTGAGGCTGATTACATTGCAGCAGATTGCGGCAAAGAGGAAGACATTCGACGTCTGGCGCAAGAGACCGTGAAAAAAATGGGCCGCATTGACATTTTGGTTAACAATGCCGGCGCCACATGGGGCGCTGCGGCAGAGGTACACCCTGTGTCCGCTTGGGACAAAGTCATGAACCTCAATGTTCGTGGCTATTTCATCTTGGCCCAAGAAGTGGCCAATCTGTCCATGATTCCTAATGGCCGCGGACGTATCCTGAATGTGGCTTCCATTGCAGGCTTGGCAGGCAACCCACCCGAGATGCAAACTATTGCCTACAACACCTCCAAGGGTGCTGTGGTCAATTTCACCAAAGCGTTGGCAGGTGAGTGGGGTCAGCATGGCATTACCGTGAACGCCATTTGTCCTGGCTTCTTCCCCAGCAAAATGACGTACGGCTTGCTCGAAAAAATGGGCGCCGAAAAAATGGCCAGCCATGCACCTTTGCGCCGATTAGGCGACGACGAGGACTTAAAAGGCCTGACCTTGTTGTACGCCAGTGAAGCCGGCAAGCACATCACCGGCCAATGGCTGGCGGTAGACGGTGGCGTGAGTGCCATCATTGGTGGCTAAGCCTTCACATGAGCATTCCATTTGGCGTCCACATTCCGTTTGTAGCTAGTCTCGGCTTCACATTAGAGAAGTTCGAGAATGGCACTTCCGAGTTGCACTACAGCCCTCGCGCGGAGCATCACAACTCATTCGCCATTACCCATGGCGGGGCTGTGATGACTTTGCTCGATGTGGTGATGGCCACGGCTGCACGCAGTGTGGAACAAGAGATGGGCGTCGTCACCATTGAAATGAAAACCAGTTTCATGCGCCCCGCCAAAACCACAGGTAATGAGCATCTGGTGGCCAAAGGTTTGCTGTTGCATCGCACCAAGACCATGGCGTTCACAGATGGCAAGGTGTATGACGCGGCTGGTCAACTGTGTGCCCATGCCACAGGGACCTTCAAGTACGTCAAACGGACCCCTTCAATTTCTTCGCCCATTTCGACTGATTAATCAATTTCAACCAAGAGACAAATATGCCGACCAATCACATCATCGTTTTAGACAACCGCCCTGAAGGCGAAGCTTCAGCTTCTAACTTCAAATTGATCACTGCAGATACACCTGCACTTCAGGACGGTCAAGTGCTGGTCAAGCACCATTACCTCAGCCTGGATCCCTACATGCGCGGTCGCATGAACGCAGGCAAAAACTACGCGCAACCCCAACCACTGGGTGAAGCCATGATTGGTGGCACGGTGGGCGAGGTGGTTGAAAGCAAGCATGCCAAATTCACTGTGGGGCAAACTGTGTTGTGCATGGGTGGCTGGCAAGAGTACAGCGTGATCAATGCTGATGCTGTCGGTGCGCTCAAGCATGTCAATGCAGAGAAGATTTCCATCAGCCATTACCTGGGCGCTGTTGGCATGCCCGGCGTAACGGCTTGGTACGGTTTGGTCAAAATCATTCAAGTAAAGCCTGGCGCCACTGTTACCGTGAGCGCTGCCAGTGGTGCGGTAGGCAGCGCGTTTGGCGCCCTGGCCAAAGCACGTGGTTTTCGTGTGGTGGGCATTGCCGGTGGCAAAGCCAAATGCGATTACGTGGTCAACGAGTTGGGCTTTGATGCATGCGTTGATTACAAAGAACATGCTGATTACATCTCTTTGTCCAAAGCACTGAGAGATGCCTGCCCCAACGGCATTGATGGCCATTTTGAAAACGTGGGCGGCATGGTGCTAGATGCTGTGATGTTGCGTGCCAATGACTTTGCCCGCATTGCGGTGTGCGGCATGATTGCTGGCTACAACGGCGAGCCTTTGCCCATGACCAATCCCACCTTGATTTTGAAGAGTCGCATGACCATTGAAGGCTTCATCGTGAGCGAACACATGGAAGTGTGGCCCGAAGCCTTGGCTGAATTGGCTGACCTCATTGCCAGCGGTAAGTTCAATCCACGGCAAACTATTGCGCAAGGCATTGCTGCTGCACCCGAGGCGTTCTTGGGCTTGCTTAAAGGTCAAAACTTTGGCAAACAACTGGTGAAACTGGTTTAAATCTAAACCCATCTTAGAAAGCTAAGCCATGAGTCAACTGATTCTTCACCATTACCCAACGTCACCTTTTGCAGAAAAAATTCGGTTGATTTTGGGTTACAAAAAGTTGGCCTGGCAAAGCGTGATCATTCCCATGATCATGCCCAAACCCGACCTCACGTCTTTGACGGGTGGTTATCGTCGAACCCCTGTGCTTCAAATCGGTGCCGACATTTATTGCGATACCGCTTTGATTGCCGATGTCTTAGAGAAACTGGCGCCCACACCCAGCCTTTATCCATCACCAGTGAACGGTGCTTCAAGAATCGTAGCGCAATGGGCCGACAGCCAAGTCTTTCCAGCTGCCATGGCTTATAACTTTCAGCCCGCCGGTGTGGCCGATGTTTTTGCAGGCGCCCCTGAAGCGGTAGTTCAAGCCTTTGTCGCCGACCGAGCTGCCATGCGCGGTGGAGCCCCCAGAATGTCATTGGGCGAGGGCACCAGCACTTACAAGAGTCAATTGCGTCGCTTGTCAGACATGCTGACAGAACACCCTTATTTGATGGGCGATATGCCTACCATTGCAGACTTTTCTGCTTATCACCCCATGTGGTTTACGCAAGAGCGAACGCCCAGCGTGTCGGGCATCTTGGACGCAACACCCTTGCTCAAAGACTGGATGGCGCGCATGAAAGACATCGGTCATGGCCAGCACGACAAGATGAAGTCGGATCAAGCCGTTGAGGTAGCGAAGAACGCAACCCCCGTCGATGTTTCGCATCTACCATTTGTGGATGATCATGGCATTGCTTTAGGGTCTGAGGTCACCATCACCGCAGACAACTTTGGGTTAGAACCCACACCCGGCATCTTGGTGGCGGCCACCAAAACTCGTCTCACATTGCGCCGTGAAGATGAACGTGCCGGCACGGTCCATGTTCACTTCCCCCGTAACGGATTTATTTTGAAGAAGGTCAAATCATGATTCGCAATTTTGAAAACAAAACAGCTGTCTTAAGCCCGCTTGAAAATGAATGTGGTGTTGGTGGATGTTCAGCAAGATGCGCTCGACAAAGCAGAAGCTGAAATCAAAGCCACAGGCGTCAAGGTATTTGCCAAGCGCGTGGACGTTTCCAATGCGGATCAAATGGACGCCTTGGCCAAGGATGTACAAGCGCAATTTGGCGCACCCCACTTTGTCTTCAACAACGCGGGTGTCGGTTCAGGTGGCTTGGTTTGGGAAAACACCGTAGCCGATTGGCAATGGGTGTTGGGTGTGAATGTTTGGGGTGTGGTGCACGGCGTGCGTTTGTTCACGCCCATGATGCTAGAGGCCGCCAAAAAAGATCCTGCCTACGAAGGCCACATTGTGAACACCGCCAGCATGGCCGGTTTGCTCACAGCGCCCAACATGGGTGTCTACAACGTCAGCAAACATGCTGTGGTTGCTTTGACTGAAACCCTGTACCAAGATTTGAAACTGGTGACTGACCAAGTCAGTGCCAGCGTGTTGTGTCCTTATTTTGTGCCCACAGGCATCAGCCAAAGCCACCGCAACCGTCCGGCCGATTTACCCCACCAAAAGGCCACCAAGAGTCAACTGATTGGCCAAGCCATGAGCGACAAAGCGGTCAGCAGCGGCAAGGTGTCTGCCGCTCAAATGGCCGAAATGGTCTTTGAGTCGATTGCCAACGACCAGTTCTACATTTACAGCCATCCACAAGCTTTGGGCAATGTCCAAACCCGCATGGAAGCCATCGTTCAGCAGCAAAACCCGCCCAATCCTTTTGCCGCACGTCCTGACATTGGCGAAAAACTCAAAGCCGAACTGCGCAGCTAAAAAAGAGCCACCGGAGTGTGGCAAACTCGTCGGTTGAGTTTTGAAATTCATAGAAGTTAACCGACGAGATGCAGAAAATATTGGGCCAATTGGCCACTGAAATCAAAATCCGCCCTGAGCAAGTTCAGGCGGCCGTGAGTTTGTTAGATGGCGGCGCCACAGTGCCGTTCATTGCCCGTTACCGCAAAGAAGTCACCGGCGGCTTGGACGATATCCAGTTGCGTGAACTGGAATACCGTTTGGGCTACTTGCGCGAGTTGGAAGATCGCCGCGCTACCATCCTCAAGAGCATTGCCGATCAAGGCAAGCTCACCCCCGATTTGCAATTGGCCATTGATCAAGCGGCCACCAAGCAAGACTTGGAAGATTTGTACCTTCCCTTCAAGCCCAAGCGCCGCACCAAAGGCATGATTGCCAAAGAGGCGGGCATCGAACCCTTGGCCGATGCGTTGTGGGCCAACCCATCCCTTGATCCACAAGTGGAAGCACAGGCTTATTTGAAACCTGCCGATGCCATTGAAGGTGCTGACTTTTCAAGCGTGGGTGCTGTGTTGGATGGTGTTCGCGACATTTTGTCTGAGCGCTGGGCAGAAGATGCCTCTCTCATTCAGGCCTTGCGTGAGTGGCTCTGGAAAGAAGGCCTGTTCACCAGCCATTTGGCCTCGGGCAAAGACGAAAACCAAGCCGAAGTGGCCAAGTTCAGAGATTACTTTGATTACAGCGAACCCATTGGTCGAGTGCCTTCGCACCGTGCCTTGGCCGTGTTTCGTGGCCGTGCTTTGGAGTTCTTAGACGCCAAGCTGACTTTGCCGGAACCCGAGCCCCTCAATGCTTCTGCAGCACCCCTGACTGCAACGGCTGCGGCCCAAGCCGCCAATGCGTTAGCAGAAGGTCGCATTGCTTTGCACCTTGATTGGTCTCACAGCGCCAGACCATCCGACGACCTCATACGCAAAACCATTTTGTGGACTTGGCGTGTCAAGCTCAGCTTGTCCTTAGAACGTGACCTTTTTGCACGCTTAAGAGAAGATGCCGAAAAAGTGGCCATCAAAGTTTTTGCAGACAATCTTAGAGACTTGTTGCTGGCGGCACCTGCAGGTCCTCGTGTGGTGTTGGGCTTGGACCCCGGCATTCGCACAGGCGTCAAGGTAGCAGTTGTAAATCACACGGGCAAGTTGATTGAAACCGCCACGGTCTATCCCCACGAGCCTCGCCGTGACTGGGATGGCTCTTTGCATACTTTGAACAAACTGTGCCAAAAGCATGGTGTTAATTTGATCGCCATCGGCAATGGCACTGCCAGTCGTGAAACCGATAAATTGGCGGCCGATCTCATCAAGCAACTCAAAACACCTGACAGCCCCGAAATTCAAAAGGTCGTGGTGAGCGAGGCGGGCGCGTCTGTGTATTCCGCCAGTGAATTTGCCAGTCAAGAAATGCCCGATGTCGATGTGAGCTTGCGCGGCGCAGCCAGCATTGCGCGCCGCTTGCAAGACCCCTTGGCTGAGTTGGTCAAAATTGATCCAAAGTCCATCGGTGTGGGACAGTACCAACACGACGTCAATCAAACAGAATTGGCGCGCACTTTGGAAGCCGTGGTGGAAGATTGCGTCAATGCTGTGGGCGTTGACTTGAACACGGCCAGCGTGCCTTTGTTGTCTCGCGTTTCTGGTTTGTCCGGTGGTGTTGCCAAAGCGGTTGTGCGGTGGCGTGAGGCCAATGGTGCCTTCAAAAATCGTCAAGACCTGCTGAAGGTCACTGGACTTGGGGCTAAAACTTTTGAACAAAGCGCAGGCTTCTTGCGCATTCGCGGGGGTGACAACCCATTGGACATGACGGGCGTTCACCCCGAAACCTATCCCGTGGTGGAAGCCATCATGGCCAAGGTGGCCCAGCCGGTTGAAAATGTCATGGGCCGCGCAGACATGCTTAAAACCTTGCGCCCAGAATTGTTTGCCAACGACAAGTTTGGTGTCATTACGGTCAAGGACATTTTGCTTGAGTTGGAAAAACCTGGCCGTGACCCTCGGCCAGATTTCAAAGTGGCGCGTTTCAATGACGGTGTCGATGACATTCGCGATTTGAAAGAAGGCATGATTTTGGAAGGTACCGTGAGCAACGTCGCGGCATTTGGTGCCTTTGTTGATTTGGGTGTCCACCAAGATGGCTTGGTTCACGTCAGTCAACTCAGTAACAAATTCATCACCGACGCACGCGAGGTGGTTAAGACGGGCGACATTGTCAAAGTCAAAGTGACTGAAGTGGATGTTGCTCGAAAACGAATTGGACTCACCATGAAACTCAACGACACGGCCCCTTCTGGTGCGCAACGTGGTCGAGAAAATAAATTTGAAGGTGGCACCCGTCAAGGACATCAGCACCAACGGTCACAGGGCCCTGCTCAGTCTGGCAATTTAGGCCAAAGCGCCATGGCCTCTGCATTTGCCAAATTGCAAAAGAAGGGTTGAGGTATCGCATGAAAGCCCTTGCCATCTATGCCGGCCCTCAAGCCAAGCAGCACCTGGCTTTGCATGGGCTGAGTGCATCCGATGTGAAGGTGATTCCTGCTGCCGCAGGAGGACCCAAGGGCTTGATCCTGGGCCCGCTTGATCGATTCATGTTCAACGAGTGGTTGCCGACCAGTCAGCAAGCGATTGATTTGGTGGGCGCCTCCATTGGTGCATGGCGCATGGCAACGGCCTGTTTACCAGAGAGTCGCGCTGGCTTGTTGCGACTTGAGCACGATTACATTCATCAACACTATGAATTGAAACCTGGCGAAAAGTTTCCCAGTGCGCAGCAAGTCAGCGATTCATTTCGTGAAAATTTAGATTTGTTTTATGGCGGTCTGGTTAAACCGCTGTTAAACCATCCTCGTTTTCGTCTTCACGTGTTGACGTCTCGTGGCAAGGGTCTACTTCATCGAGAGCATCCTGTTCTTAGCCCCTTAGGCTATGGCGGCGCATTTTTAAGCAATCTGATCAGTCGCAAAGCCATGGGTGCATCTTTAGAGCGCGTGGTGTTTTCATCTGCAGGTAAATTGCCTTTTGGTACGCACGATTACGCAACTCGGCAATTGCCTTTGACGACCTCTAATTTCATGGATGTGCTGCAAGCCAGTTGTGCCATTCCCTTTGTTTTGAAGGCTGTGCATGACATTGAAGGCGCACCGCACGGCGCTTACTGGGATGGTGGCATCACGGATTACCACTTGCACCTTGATTGGTGCAATGCTTCAAATGACACATCACCTGGGGGTTTGGTTGTGTATCCGCATTTTCAAAAAGCGGTGGTACCCGGATGGCTCGACAAAGCCCTGAAATGGCGGCACAAAGCCAGCGCCTTTCTAGACAACACCTTGGTGTTGGCACCACGTCCCGAGTGGGTTCAAACTTTGCCCAACGGCAAATTGCCCGATCGAACAGACTTTGCCACTTATGGTCAAGATTTGCAGGCGAGGGTCAAGGTTTGGCAAGCCGCGACTTTGGCCAGTCAACAACTGGTGGATGAGTTTGCCGCCTGGTTGGAAAAACCAGACATGGCCTGCGTGCAAGACCTTTGATTACATCGAGGCCACAAGCATCTCTCGATATTCGTCTGGGCTTGCAATGCGGGGGTTGGTTTTGTGGCAATGATCGGCCATCGCCCCGTGAATCACAGCATCAAATTGCGATTCAGTGACGCCCATAGCCTTCAGGCCAGAAGGCAGTCCGAGTCGCGCACTCATGTCTTGAATGGCTTGCGGAATGTCTGAACCGGAAGCTAAGCCCATCACCTGCGCCATGCGGTTCAAGCGGTTTTCTTTTTGCACAGTTTCAGCAAGCGCATTGAACTGCACCACTGCAGGCAAGAACATGGCGTTCAAAGTGCCGTGGTGGAGGCGGGGATTGACCCCGCCCAAACTGTGACTGAGCGAGTGAACGCAACCCAGGCCCTTTTGAAAGGCCATGGCCCCTTGCATCGATGCGCTCATGAGGTGCATGCGCGCCTCTTTGTCTTGGCCATTTTTTGTAGCGCGTTCAATGTGCGCCCATGCGCGTTGCAGACCATCCAAGCCAATGCCATCGGCAGGCGGGTTAAAGGCCGGCGCCATGAAAGTTTCCATGCAGTGGGCAATGGCGTCCATGCCTGTGGCAGCAGTGAGCATGGGCGGCAAACCAAAAGTCAACTCTGGGTCACAAATGGCGGCTTTGGGAACGATGAACCATGAGTGAAAGCCCAGCTTTCGACCATCGTCCACGATCAAAATGGCGCCACGCGCCACTTCGCTACCGGTACCACTGGTGGTTGGCACTGCAATGAGCGGGGCAACACGGTCAGTAATTTTGAGGGAGCCACCTTCAATGGTGGCGTAGGTTTTGAGGGGACCTTCGTGAGTGACTGCAATGGCCACGCATTTGGCGCAGTCAATGGAGGATCCACCCCCCACCGCAATCAAGCCATCACAACCCTGGGCCTTGTAGACCTCGCTGGCCGCGCGCACAGCCACCTCAGTGGGATTGGAGGGGGTTTGGTCAAATACCGCAACCTGAATGCCAGGCAGTGCATCTAAGGCTTTCTGCAAAATGCCTGCAGCCTTCACCCCTTGGTCGGTCACGATGAGGGGTTTGTGAATGCCAACGCGCTCGCACTCTTGTTTTAAAAGTTGGATCGCGCCGAAGTCGATCTGAATCTGGGTGACGTAGTTGATGAAAGCCATGGTATTTTCTTTGAATGCGTTACGATCAACTCTACTGCATGACGCGTTTCAAGTCAGCCTCTACAACCCTGAAAAAGTCACATTGGCGATAAAAAAGCCACCATGAGCTCACACCACAACCCCCACAGCCGGCTGACCGAATCCATGCGCTTGGTTCTGCGCAACATTGAACGGGCGGGGCGCCCACCGATGTACTTGTTGAATGCGCAACAAGCGCGTTTGTTTTATGAAATGTCGGCCAGCATTTTGGATTTGCCTGAACCCCCAATGGCCAGGGTTGAGGACTTGCTAATTCCCATGCGCGATGGTCAATCCATCAAAGCCAGGTTGTTTGCACCTTATCCAAAATCTCATGCATCCCCAATCCCTACGTTGGTGTATTTCCATGGGGGTGGCTTCACCATTGGCAGCATTCAAACGCACAATGTGTTGTGCCGTGAATTGGCTCGCATCGGACAATGCGCTGTGATTTCTGTGGACTACCGTCTTGCACCCGAGCATCGCTTTCCTGTTGCAACCAACGATGCATGGGATGCGCTTCAGTGGGTTGCAAAATCTGCAGAATCGATGGGACTGCAAGCCAACGCATTGGCTGTAGGGGGTGACAGTGCTGGCGGCACTTTGGCCGCTGTTTGCGCCATTCACGCCAGAGATGCTGGTTTGAAATTGGCCCTTCAACTGCTCATTTACCCAGGGACCGCCGCTCGCCAAGAAACCACCTCTCACAACACCTATCAATCAGGCTTCATGCTCGACAAAGCCACTGTTGATTGGTTTTTTGACCACTACATTGATGCCAAAGACCGTGACGATTGGCGTTTCGCACCCATGCTGGCAGAACGATATGACAGACTTGCGCCAGCTTGGATTGGTTTGGCAGAATGTGATCCCTTGGTCGATGAAGGTGTTGCCTATGCCGATATGCTGCGCATGGCAGGTGTGAAGGTCGATCTTGAAATTTACCATGGGGTGGTTCATGGCTTTGTCAACATGGGCCGCGTCATTCCTGAAGCGCGTCAAGCCCATCAGGATGCAGGCCTCGCATTGAAACATGCCTTCGCTTGGGGCCAATGATTTTTGATTGTCAGAAAGAACTTTTCATGAAACGCAGTGACTTCCGATTTTTCCATCGCCTTCGCGTGCGGTGGGCTGAAATTGACATGCAAAAGATTGTGTTCAATGGCCATTACCTAACCTACATTGACACCGCTGTCACTGCGTATTGGGGCCGTGTTGCCTTGCCTTACGAAACTGCTTTTCACATTTTGGGTGGAGAGTTGTATGTCAAGAAAGCCACCTTGGAGTACCACGCATCTGCGCTCATGGACGATGACCTAAGTGTGGGCATGAAATGCAGCCGACTTGGCAAATCGTCCATGGTGTTTGAGGCCGGCATTTTTCGTGGTGACAAGTTGCTGATCAGTGGCGAATTGATCTATGTGTTTGCCGACCCACTCACACAAACCTCCAAACCTATTCCAGAAGCTTTGCGCAATATTTTGTTGATTTACGAGGCCGGTGAGTCTGTGGTGGATTTGAAGCTAGGCAGCTGGGATGATTTGAAAGAAGGGGCCGCCGCTTTGCGCACAGAAGTTTTTGTGCATGAGCAAGAAATTCCGCAAGAACTTGAATGGGACGAGCATGATGCCAAGGCCGTCCATGCCGTGATTTGGAACAAATTGGGTCAACCCGTTGCAACGGGTCGTTTGCTACAACCCCAAGCTCAAGTTGCGCAAATTGGCCGGATGGCAGTTGCCAAACCTTTGCGTGGTGGTAACTTAGGACGCAAAGTGATCGAGGCCTTTATTGAGACCGCACGTCTGCGCGGTGACAAGGAAGTGATCTTGCACGCGCAATGCAGTGCGGAAGGTTTTTACCGTCGATTGGGATTTCAAGCACATGGCGACATCTTTCAAGACGCCGGCATCGATCACATTGAAATGAGTTTGAAGCTCGCTTAAATGTCTTCAAGCAAAGGGTAGGGCAACGCACTGAGGTGCAAGTCGGGCCCCTCTGGATTGCCCAAGTGCAAGACTTGAGACGCCGCATTGATTTGCATCGACACAATCCCCCACCACTTTGCGGCGCCTGCATTGGGCGTGCTGTCATTTTCGGCAACACTGGCCACAGTACCGCAAGCTTGGTCGAGGTCGTCGGCTGAAAAAACCTCTTGGCCAACTTGCATGGGCGAATGGCAAGCCACAATGAATGCACGTCGTTTCAAGGTGCCTCGAAACTGGCTTCTGGCCACCACTTCTTGTCCTGGGTAGCAACCCTTTTTAAAACTCACGCCTTCTACCGATTCGTAGTTCAGCATCTGTGGCACAAAGGCTTCGGAAGTGGCTGCTTGAACCCTGCTGATGCCCGCTAACACTTCAGCCAATTGCCATTCGTTTTCAGTTGCGGATGGCAATGACTGGCCTGTCAACAAAAAAGAAGAGGGCGCGTCTTTCAAACCTATCCACAATGCGCGTGAAATGGTCAAACCAGAATTCTTGGCGCTGTGCAGTTTGATGAAATGGCCTTCGCCCTCCTGCATGGCTCGCCATGGCGCTTCAGACTGCAATGCTGGGCAAGCTTGATCTGCCGTCGTTCCCAAGAGACCCCGTATTTCATATTGGGCGGTGACATCCGTGAGCTTTAGCTTGGCGCGCATCACAAACATGGACAAGCGCTTGAGGGTGCTGTGCAACAAGTCTTGATGGCATGCCAAAAGGTACTTTTCTGCGCTGAGTTTGAGCACCACAAAACTGGCCATCAATCGGCCCTTTGCAGAGCAATAGCCAGCAAAACGCGCTTGTCCCAATGGCAAGAGCAAGACATCATTGGTCAATTGACCTTGCAAAAAGCTGCCGGCATCAGGCCCCTCGGCCAAAATTAGCCCCCAATGCGGAGGGGGCAAGATGCCGGAGGGTGAGAATTTCAAATCAGGTTCAATCAGGTCCATGCCTGAATTATGATCTCCTCAGAAAAACCCAAAGGATCCAAGGTTTGAGTCGACCTGCTTCAAAAGCCAAAAAAAGCAAAAATTCACGAAAAAGACGCTCGTGGGGGGTTTTTCTGACCTTCTTTGCTTTGTCGGTCTTGACCGTTCTGGCTGCCGCTGTTTACTGGCTTCAAAGTCCAATGGGTTTCAAGCCTCCGTATTTGAATGCGTCCCCCAGCGTTCAAGTGCTTGATTTGGCCATCGAACCAGGCACCTCCCCTAAAGGCGTAGCGCAGGCAATTGCCGATGCTGGGGCCGATGTGTCACCTGAATTGTTGCGATTTTGGTTCAGGGTCTCAGGACAAGACAGGGCCATTAAAGCGGGCAGTTATGAAATTACCCCAGAGATGTCGCCTCGCGCTGTGCTCAACATGCTGGCTCGCGGTGAAGAAACACTCAGAACGGTCACCCTGGTGGAGGGTTGGACTTTCAAACAATTCAAACAGGCCCTGGCCAAATCCGACAACTTAAAGGTCACCACGCAAGGCATGAGCGACGCAGAGATCATGGCGCAATTGGGGCGTCCCAACCTCCATCCAGAAGGTCGCTTTTACCCCGATACTTATAGCTATGCCAAGGGTTCTACAGATATAGCGGTGATGCAAAGAGCACTCAAAGCCATGGACCGCCATTTGACCAAAGTGTGGAATCAAAGGAAAACCAATTTACCTTTAACCCATCCCGATGAGTTGCTGATTCTGGCCAGCATTGTTGAAAAAGAAACCGGCCGGGCCAGCGATCGTCCGCTTATTTCAGCAGTGTTTCACAACCGACTCAAAATGGGCATGCGTTTGCAAACAGATCCGACAGTCATTTACGGCTTGGGTGATGCGTTTGATGGTAATTTGAGGCGGGTCGATTTGCGCACCGATACACCTTACAACACCTATACAAGAGGCGGCTTGCCCCCCACACCCATTGCCATGCCGGGCAAGGCGGCTTTGCTGGCCGCCATCGATCCTGCGCCTTCCAACGCCCTTTATTTTGTGGCCAAAGGCGATGGCACCAGCCACTTCAGTCTAACGTTGAACGAGCACAATAACGCAGTCAACAAATACCAACGCGGTTTATCCAAACAGGGACAATGATCTATGAAGTCGGCCTGGTTTATCAGTTTTGAGGGCATCGACGGTGCCGGAAAATCAACCCACATCGAAGGTCTGGCGCAGTGGTTCAAAAGCCGTGGCCATGTGGTGACGCTCACGCGTGAACCTGGTGGTACGCCCTTGGCTGAAAAGTTTCGTGAATTGGCTTTGCACGAAAGCATGGACCCTTTAACGGAAGCCTTGGTTATGTTTGCAGCCAGGCGCGAGCACTTGGTTCAAGTGATTGAGCCGGCATTGGCAAGGGGCGAAGTGGTTTTATGCGATCGTTTTACAGATGCCACTTTTGCCTACCAAGGCGGTGGCCGTGGTTTTGATTGGAACGTGCTGAAAGCACTGGAGCAAATGGTTCAAAAGGTTCCTGCAACAACGCTTCGTCAACCAGATCTCACCATCTGGTTTGATTTAGACCCAGCCGTCGCTGCACAACGATTGAGCACAGCGCGTGTGCCCGACAAGTTTGAATCTCAACCTCAATCATTTTTCCAAGCTGTCCGTGATGGCTACGCCAAACGCATGCAGGAATCACCCTCGCGTTTTGCACAAATTGCGGCCGATCAGTCGCGTGAAGGCGTCTGGTCAGAGGTCTTGAGGGCCGTTGAATTGGCATACGCAAAATGACCGCAACTGCACCCTGGATTCAAAGGCAAAGCTTGGCCTTGCTGTCGCAGCAAGGTCATGCTTGGCTGTTGCAAGGCCCGTCTGGATTGGGTCAATACGAGTTGGCCACGTCCATGGTCAGCGCATGGCTGTGTGAGTCAGAGACGGCGCTTTCTCAAGGTGCTTGTGGTCATTGCGGCAGTTGTCATGCTTTGAGTGTGCACACCCATGCCGACTTGATGGTGCTGATGCCAGAGACCATTTTGCTGGAACTGGGTTGGCCCTTGAGCGAGAAAGCCCAATCTGAAATTGACAACAAAACGCGCAAACCCAGCAAAGAAATTCGCATCGAGGCCATGCGCGATGCCATTGAGTTTTCACAACGAACCAATGCACGCGGCAGAGGCAAGGCCGTTTTGGTTTTTCCAGCTGAGCGCATGAACCATGTCACGGCCAATGCACTGCTTAAAACCTTGGAAGAACCGCCTGGCGATGTGAAATTCGTGTTGGCCACGGAAGCTGCACACCAGTTGCTCCCCACCATTCGCAGCCGGTGCTTGATTCACACCATGGCATGGCCCCCTCAACCGGAAGCAGTTCAATGGTTAGAAACGCAATCGGTCTCCAAGGATGACGCTATTGCTTTACTCAAAGCGGCAGGGGGTCGTCCTGACGAAGTTTTAAAGCAACGCAATTTGGGGCAGTCAATGCAATGGTGGTCAAAATTTCCCAAGGCCATGTTGGCGGGTGATGCCAGCCATTGTTCAGACTTACCTGCTTCTGAAGTCATCGATGCGCTTCAAAAACTGTGTCACGATTTATTGATGCTTCAAACACAAGCGACATTGCGTTATTTCAATGAAGCGGATCTACCCAAGCTCAAAGTTTCATCAGCGCAGCTCACAGCTTGGTTCAAGCGTTTGTCGCAGGCTGCCAAAACGTCTGAGCATCCTTTCAACGCGGGCTTGATGCTAGAAGCCCTTTGCACTGAAGCACGTGAAGTGCTGAACAGCTCCTCCTAGATGTACACCGATTCTCATTGCCATTTGTCTTTTCCTGAGCTCGTCTCGCAGCTGCCAGACATCCGTCAAAAAATGCACGACGCCAATGTGACGCGTGCCTTGTGCATTTGCACCACCATGGAAGAGTTTGACAATGTGCATGCACTGGCCACGAGCTACGATAACTTTTGGAGTACCGTGGGTGTTCACCCAGACAACGAGGACATTTACGAGCCTTCAGTCGCTGATTTGGTTGAAAAGGCCAATTTGCCACGCGTAGTGGCCGTAGGAGAAACGGGTCTGGACTATTACCAAATGGAAGAACGCAAAGGCGGCCGCACCATTCAGGACATGGAATGGCAGAGGGAGCGTTTTCGAACGCACATTAGAGCCGCACGCACCGTCAAGTTACCCATGGTGATCCACACCCGTGCCTCCTCAGACGACACCTTGCGCATCCTGAGAGAAGAGGGCGAAGTAGGGGATGCAAGCAGTGCAGGGGGTGTCTTTCACTGTTTTACAGAAACAATGGCGGTGGCCAAGGCTGCCCTCGATTTGGGCTTTTACATTTCTTTCTCTGGCATTTTGACCTTCAAAACAGCCCAAGAACTGCGTGACGTAGCAGCCTGGATGCCCTTAGATCGCATGCTGATCGAAACGGACAGCCCCTACTTGGCACCCGTGCCATACCGTGGAAAGACCAACAATCCGTCTTATGTGCCTTTTGTGGCCAAATTGTTGGCTGAGTTGCGTGGCATGTCACCGGAAGCGATGGGCGAGTTGACCAGTCACAATTTTGATCGTCTTTTTTCTAAAATTAAAGTGACATCATGACC
>JBEDKQ010000072.1:0-11932 GCA_041172085.1 Pseudomonadota bacterium
ACTCAATATCTATTCAATTTATAAAATATTGAAAACAATAACAACATGAATTTACACAAAATTGGTGCAGTCTCAAGTTTGAGCGGCGTGCCCACACCAACGCTTCGAATTTGGGAAGCCCGTTACAACGCCTTCACCCCCCTCAAAACAGCAAGCAAGCATCGCCTTTACTCGGACGACGATGTGTTGAAGGCCACACTGATGAAAAGACTCACAGACCAAGGCCACAGCGTGAGTCAAATCGCCAACGCAAGTTTGGAAGCATTGAACCAACTTCTTCAAAAACAACAATCCTCCAGTCGACAACCCATGTCATCGCAAACAACAGCCTCAACCATCAGGGTAGCTGTTGTGGGCCTACCCTTGGCCAGCCGCATTGGCGCAAAGCAGTTCACCCATTACTTTGCCGGCAGTGCTTTGCGGCTGACAAACATCTTTGCCAAGATGGACGACATGCAGCAGGCAACTCTACAAGAAATGCCGGAATTGCTGCTCATCCAATGTCATTCATTGCACGCGGGGGTTCAATTTGAAATTCGTCGCTTGGTTGAAAAGAGTCACGCATTGCACACCATCATTCTCTTCAGCTTCGGTCAAGAACCTGTGATCAATAACCTCAAACAGTTGGGAATGATCGTGCGAAAAGAACCGCTGTCAGATTCAGAACTGAGCGAGCTCGTGCATGCCACACTGATGCTCGAGCCTAAAACGACCGCATTGCACACAACCGCACCTGGCAGCATTCCCCCTCGCAGGTACGATGACATGGCCCTGATGCAGGTCGCGGGTATTTCCACGCAAGTTCTCTGCGAATGCCCTAGGCATGTGGCCGAGCTCATCACCCAATTGGCCAGGTTTGAGCAATACAGTCTTGACTGCCTGAACAAATCAAAGGACGACGCGCGCATACACGCCCACCTCACAGCCGTCTCGGGAACTGCACGTGCCATGTTTGAAGACGCACTAGAGATGGTAGCCCAGCACGAAGGCATCGACTTGCAAGCATTGCGCCATTGAGCAAGTCATGACCCTTGGCCTGGTTTGGTTCAAACGTGACCTCCGTTGGGAAGATCACGAAGCACTTGCAAAAGCTGCAGCAGCAGGCCCCGTTCGCTGCATCTACATTGTGGAGCCTGGGTATTGGTCTTTGCCAGATACCGCCTTACAACACTTTGAGTTCATCAGTGAGTCTTTGAATGCACTGGATGAACATTTGCGGCAACAAGGTGGCAGTTTAGAAATTTACACAGGAGAGGCCATTCAGGTTCTTCAGCAACTGCGCGAAACAACACAGTTCACCCATCTTTACTCTCACGAAGAAACTGGAAATGCTTGGACCTACGGGCGAGACATAGAAGTTAAGAAATGGTGCAAAACACACCAAGTGACATGGCATGAGTTTCCACAGTTTGGCGTTGTCAGAGGACTTCGACAGCGCAAACAGTGGCAACCCGCATGGGAGAAGCATATGCAAGCGCCACAAGCAAAAGTGATGCGCATTAGCTTCGATGCAAATTCAACGCACCGCCGCTTCCTGATGGCTGCGCCTTTGCAATTGCAGCACAATCCGCCTCGCCGACAACGCGGGGGACGTCCCTTGGCATTGGCAACTTTGAAGAGTTTTTTGAATGCCCGCAGCATAGGCTACCGGGGTGGCATTTCATCGCCCTTAACAGCGCCCGATGCGTGTTCTCGACTCTCAGCCTACTTGGCTTATGGCTGCATCAGCATGCGAGAGCTTGTTCAAATGACGCGGGCATATCTTGAGCAATTACCGCCGCAAGCAACGCGTCATCGCGCCAGCCTTCAGGCTTTTATCAGTCGGCTTTATTGGCACTGTCATTTCATTCAAAAATTGGAAAGTGAGCCAGCGATTGAATGGCAAAACATGCACCGCGGTTACGATCTTCTCAGAGAACAAGAGTTTAATATCGCGCATTTTGAAGCCTTGAAGAATGCACGCACAGGCTGGCCTATGGTGGATGCATCGGTCATCATGCTGCGAGAAACGGGTTGGTTAAATTTCAGGATGCGCGCCATGTTGGTGTCGGTTGCCGCTTACCCTCTTTGGCTTCATTGGCGGCCTGTAGGCGAATGGCTCGCAACACAGTTTTTAGATTACGAGCCAGGCATCCACTGGAGTCAGTTGCAAATGCAATCTGGCACAACAGGCATCAACACAACGCGTGTTTACAACCCCATCAAGCAGGCTCAAGACCATGACCCCTACGGCAAGTTTGTTCGACGCTGGCTTCCATCGCTTCGAAGCGTGCCAGACACTTGGCTTTTTGAACCGTGGAAAATGCCAGACAACGTCAAACTTCAAGCCATTGAGAGATCAACACAGGGCATTGAAATACATCAACCTCTGGTCGATCTCACAAATGCCACGAGGCTGTCAAAAGAACGAGTTCACGCAAGGCGCAAGATGGACGAGGTGAAGGCAGGTAAGCAAGCGGTCATTGAAAAACACGCCTCACAAAAAACAAATGCTTCTCTCCGTCAGAAAACCAAAACGAATGTGACGGCTACCACGACTCAAATGGGGTTTGATTTCTAAATCGCCAATATGCTTAAGCCAAAATCTACCGATCAAACGGGTGTTATCTATTGGTTCAGAAACGATTTACGTTTACACGACCAGGCGGCGCTTCAACGGGCCATTCAAATTGCGCAAGAACGCCAAACCTGGTTGTTGCCCGTTTATATTCATGACGAGGCCTTGGATCAAATCACACCGTGGGGATTTGAAAGAACATCGTCACACCGAAAAGCATGGACAGCCATGGCTTTGCGTCATTTGTCGCAGCAATTGGCATCGCTTCAAAGTCAACTCTTTCAGATGAAGGGGCAACCTGTTGAATGCTTGACCACCTTGTGTAAGCTATTGCAAGCACACGTTGTCATTTGCGAGGACATTGCAGCCCCCTACGAACAAGATCACATTCAGGGCCTGAAAGATGCCAACATCCGCATTGAAGCAGTGTGGCAATCCACCCTGATGTGCATATCCGATTTGCCATTTTCGACTGCCGATGTACCCGACATGTTCACAACATTTCGACAGGCTGTTGAGCGGCCCACGCTGAATGTCAAGAAGCCACTGCCCGCGATTGACCGACTTCCTGACCTCCCCCCCATGCAGAATTTACAAGCATTAAAGCGAGGCACACCTGACCTTGACAATCTGATTCTGGCATCGACACAAGCACCCAAGCCTCACGCTGCGTTTCCTTGGGGCTCCAAGTATTTTGATGGCGGGGAACAGAGCGCACTTGAACATCTTGCGCGTTATTGCAACAGCCCTTTGCCCAGCTCCTACAAGCTCACGCGCAATGGTCTTTACGGTGTGGACTATTCCACCAAATGGTCACCCTGGCTGGCCACTGGGGCTTTGTCGCCCAGACAAGCATGGTCAGCCGTTAAAGAACACGAGAAACTTTACGGTGCCAATGACAGCACCTATTGGATTGGTTTTGAATTGTTGTGGCGAGATCATTTTCGCTGGATGCACCTCAAACATGGACGAAAGATGTACCGCCTAAACGGCTTGTCAAAGCAGCTCATCTTAAAGCCACAACACCAAGCCAACAAATTCAAAGCCTGGTGCTCAGGTCGAACTGGGCATGATTTCATCGACGCTGGCATGCGCGAGTTGATCGCCACGTCTTACGTCTCAAATCGCCTGCGTCAAAACCTTGCCAGCTATTTGATTCACGACTTGGCCTGTGATTGGCGCGCAGGTGCTGCTTGGTTTGAATCTCAGTTGATAGACTATGACGTATACAGCAACCAGGGAAATTGGCTCTATTTAAGCGGCTGTGGTACTGACCCGCGTGGCATTCGACGCTTTAACCCTGACAAGCAAGCCAAAGACTATGACCACGATGGCATTTACAGAGCCATGTGGTTGAATTGAAAATCAATGAACATGCCACCAGTGCCAAATATCGCGTGATCAGGGGCTGGGATAAATTTTGTGAGAGATGCGCTGTCCTAGCAAATTAACTTTGACCAACACCATGTCACCTGAGCCAACGTTTTCGCCCATGAATTCGGCAATGTTCACATGGTGTGTCACCAGAATAAGGGCTTTGTCGCCTTTGGTCTTCAGTTGTGCGGCAATGAATTTCTGAAGTTGCGCGTTGCTTTGCGGCCCCTGCCGCATGTCATCAAAAAACGAATTCAAAGAAATTTCGTGTGCAGGTGTCCCCATTGCCAACTTTTCAGCAGTTTCTTTGCAGCGGCACCAAGCACTGGTAAAGACAAGCGCATCTCGCACCCCCTGGGACCTGAGCCATTGACCTGTTTTTTGTGCTTGGGCACGACCTTGCGAATCTAAATTGCGCTGCGTTTTGCAATCGTCCAATTTGTAGCCGGCAGGGTCACCCACGCCAGGGGCTAGGGCATGTCGCATCAACAGCACATGGTCCGAGCGCTTGAGTAGATCTGACAACTCACTGGCGTTTGCAAAACTTGCACCGACACAAGTGAAACAGATCAAAACGAATTTCAACAAATTAGACATGCCCGTTAACTTCACTGCGAAGCCTTGGAAACGGTTGAATCTATGGCTGAATTGCCTTTCGCTGATTCAGTTGGCAACTCTAACTTCGGCATGGCCATTTTTTCACCATCCCATTGTTGCCCACACCAGCAGCGACCCTCTGGATCAATGATGCAAGTACCTGTGCCGCAGCACCGTGGATCTTCACTCATCTGCTTCTCCTTCAAAACAATGACTCACTACCAAGGAATGACGTGACCCGCGTAGTCGACAAATTGAGCGCGACCTGTGGGCGTTAAATTTTCCAACACATGCATCATTTGAGCAACTGAAACTTCAGGCAGCATGGCATCTGATGCGGCAACAAATTTTGCCGACAAGTTTGACTGCACCGTGCCTGGCTGCAAGGCTGCAAACACAGCCAAAGGTCTTTTGCGCGCAGCCTCAATGGCCGCCGTTTGCAACAACATGTTTCGAGCAGACTTGGCCGCACGGTAGCCATACCAACCACCTTTGTGATTGTCTTCAATGCTGCCAACACGGGCCGACAACGTGGCGTAGCAAGCCGCCTCTTGAACCAAGAGCAAAGGCAAAAAATGCTTGATCAACAAGGCTGGGCCTACAGCATTGATTTCAAATTGACGCATCAACTGCTGCGCATTCAAAGATTCCAAACGTTTTTCTGGGCCTTGGCCATCGATGCTCAATGCACCAGTGGCATCGATGATGTATTTGAACTGACACTGGCCATAAGGACCAGAAGCATGACTCAAGGCAGATGCGCAATGCGCCATGCTGTCTTCTGCCTCTAGCTCAAATTTCAAATGGCTTTGACGAGACAAACCCAGGGCCAAGGCGCAATGAGGATCGTTTTGAAAGTACTGCAGAAACGCCCGCCCGATAGAACCGCTTGCGCCCAAAACCAATGCCTGATACTTGCTCATGGGTGTCGCGCATCCCACTTCATCACGTACTTTTGAACGGTAGGCCGGATGGGCAAAAAGAGCTTGTAACCCACCCCGATGGCCCAACTGAACGGCCACACAGAAAAAACGCGCCCAGCCAAACGCCAGCCTCGCAACTCAAGCCACAAGCGCGCAAAGCCTGCGCCTCCCTCAAACAATTGGCCATGTTCATCACGCACATGGAAAAAAGACATGGCACGTTGGCAGCTAAGGCCTTCACCCAAACTTGCATCATCATTGGCCAGAAAATTCACACTGACGTCATGCCATACCAGCTTCGAAGCGTCTGGGTTGCGGCGATAAAAAGCAATTTCGCGTCTGCACAGTGGGCAACTGCCATCGTAGTAAATGGTCAGCGCAGGCATGCGTCAAGCCTCTCCTGAAGCAATACGCCTTAGCGCTTGTTCAAACACGGCAGCGGGTTGCCCGCCTGAAATCAGATGCTTGTCGTTGATGATGACAGCGGGCACCGAGTGAATGCCTGCTTGCTGATAAAACTGCTCAATCTGACGAACCTCTTGTGCATAGGTATCTGATGCCAAAATACTTTTGGCCTCTTCCACATCCAATCCAACAGAAGCCACTACAGCCAGCAATACCTCATCGGACTCAACCACTTCTGCACGGCCTTGATAAGCCTCTAGCAAAGCACGTTTCAATGCATGCTGGCTGCCTTCTGGCCCTTTGGCACCAGCCCAATGAAGCAAGCGGTGCGCATTGAAGGTGTTGTAAACACGCCCCCGCCCGTTGGGATTGAATTTGAAGCCCACTTCTTCACCGCGCGCGCTGATGTTTGCACGAATTTGTGCTTGTTGGGCTGGGGTTGAGCCATACTTTTGGGTGAGGTGCTCACTCAAGTCTTGTCCACCGGGGCCCATGTGGGGGTTCAATTCGAAAGGTTGAAAATGCAAATCAGCCTTGACTTCATCTTTGAGTTGACCCAAAGCTTGCTCCAAAGCACCCAAACCTACCGCACACCAGGGACAGGCAATGTCAGAGACAAAATCAATTTTCAAAGTAGTGGCCATGGCAAAAGTTTTTTCATCAAAAGCAGGATATTGCCTCAAATATTGGAAAATCGGGGTTCGGAGCCCAGATTCCATGTTTTGTCTAGGGATCTTTAGAAGCCCCGCCTCAGAGGATGATCATGAAAATTTTGTGTTTGAACGGCATCAACTTGAACATGTTTGGCAAGCGTGATCCTGCCCAATACGGCACCATCACCTTGGCTGAAATTGATGCACAAGTTAAAAAATTGGGCCACGAGTTAGGCGCTGAGGTCGAGTGCTTTCAAACCAATTTTGAAGGCGCCATGGCTGAAAAAATTCACCAGGCCCACACTGACAAAATCGATGCCGTCATGATCAATGCGGGCGCTTGGACGCATTACAGCTATGGCATTCGCGATGCCTTGGCCATCTTGAAGTGCCCCATCATCGAAGTGCACATGTCCAACATTCACGCGCGTGAAGCTTTTCGCCATCAATCGGTCATTGCAGAAATTGCAAAGGGCCAAATTGCTGGGTTCGGCGTGGACAGTTATTTGTTGGGCCTCAGGGCGGCTGTTTCTGCCGTGCATGCCAGCAAGGCCGCCTGAAACGCCTCGGGGCGCTCATATTGCACCCAGTGCCCAGCATCGGGCACCCAGTGCCAAGAGGCCAACGTTGGCGCTTTGGCATTGAACAAGGCTTGCACTTCTGGCCATCGCCCTTTGTAAAGGGCATCCCATTCACCAAAAATGACATGCAGCGGACATGCGATGCGCCCCAATGCGTCAGCCACGATAGGCGTCGATGACAAGCGACGACGCGGCATGCGGTCGCGCACCACATTGGCCGCATGCACTGCCATGGCCAAATCATCCAAACTCTGTTCATGACGCAGCATCAAAGCCATCAAGTTGTGCCGGTGCGCCTGCGCTTGCAAATCTAGGCTTGGCAAATGTCGCCAGCCTTTGAGAGGAATGCGGTCGGGCACCGTCAAGCCTAGGCCAGGCGTCCCCACCATGACCAGTTGCTGCGCATCTTGGGGGTAGGCTGCCAACCACAAAGCGGCCGTCATGCCACCAAACGAAAAACCCACAAAGGTGCTTGGCGCATGTTGAGGTTTCAGGCGTGTCCAAGCTTTGTGCAAAGGTTCAATCAAGGCATCTACATCGCCGCCCTGCTCTGGCGCAGCGGAGTCACCAAACCCAGGCAAGTCGATGGCCAACACGCGCATACCTTGCAAGACCAAAGGCGGAACGGTGCGAATCCAATGCGTCCAACTGCCACTGCCACCGTGCAGCAACACCACAACCGGACCGTCAACGGGGCCCCATGCATGCCATACCATGGGACCAGGCAAGATGAAGCGTTGTCCCATCTGCAACAAGGCCGCCGCATCAACTGGCAAATGCATCAGCACGGCAGAGTCGATGACGAGAGGTTCACTTTGAATGCTCATGGTGCGTGGTTCAAATCTTTCAAGGGATGCTGCAAACGCCATACTTTGTACGCAGCCATGGTGGCCATTGCAGCCGTCACAGTTGAAACCCAATACACACTTTGCAAGCCTAAGCGTTCGCTCATGACGCCGCCTGCCAAACCACCCAACACCCCGGGAAAGCCATAGGCGATGACGGTATACAAAGCCTGCCCTCGGCCGCGCAAGCGTCCAGGAAAATGGTGTGACAACAAGGCAATGCAAACCGTGTGATTGGCTGCAAATGTCAAGGCATGAAGGGCTTGCGCCAGCAACAGCACCCACAGCACATCAGCCCATTGCGCTGTAACGCCCATGCGCAGTGTCATGGCGGCCGAACACACCACCAACCAACCCGTCAGTGGTATTTTGGGCATCCACTTGGCTTGGGTGAAGAACCACACAATTTCAACAATGACAGACACCGCCCACAGCAGACCAATCCATACTTTGTTGTACCCCAATGAATCGAGGTACAAAGAGAAAAACACATACACCCCAATGTGCGACAGCACATGGAAAAAAGCTGTGATAAAAAACCACATCACTGCTTTTTGGCGCAAGACTGGCCAAACCAAAACCTTGCCCTCTTGGGTGCTGACCGCCTCTTTCAAATCAGGCAAGCACCAAACACTGACCGTCACGGCGGCCAAGCTGAGCACCGTCCAACCCGGAAAGTGTTTCATCCCAAAATGTTCAAACCAAGCGCCCGCCAAAAACACAGTAACCAAGAAACCCAAGGAACCAAACAAACGCACACGACCATAGCGCTTGGCGTCGAATGCACCGCCGCGGCTGACCAAATGCGCCATGGCCGCCTCGCTCATGGGCATCATGGAGCTGGTGTGCGTGAACATCACCAACAAGACCAAACCCAGGCCAATGGGGCCAAGTTCAAAAAACAAGATGCATGCACACAGCAAAGCCATGGTGGCGCCAAAGCGCAGCAACTTCACACGCTCACCGGTGTGGTCACTTACCCAGCCCCACGCATAAGGCGCAAACAATCGCGTGGCGGCCTGGACCGAGGTCAAGATGCTGATGGCGACCAAGCCAAACCCCAACTCTTTCAACCACAAGGGCAGATAAGGGTTGAAGAAACCAATGTGCGCAAAATAACTGGCTGACACCGCAGCAAAGGGAATCAATTGCCGTCGGTTGACCGCTGAAGCGTTGGGCATGACCGCCCTTTAAAGGTGCGTTGGCGCAGCGACATCACCGCACTGAGCGCGGTGTTGCATGGCATGCTCCATCACCACCAAGGCCAGCATGGCCTCAGCAATGGGGGTGGCACGAATGCCGACACAGGGGTCATGACGGCCTTTGGTCAGAACCTCGACGGCTTGGCCTTGGGTGTCAATGGATGGCCGCGGAATCAGAATAGAACTGGTGGGCTTGACAGCTATGGAAACTTCGAGGTCTTGACCCGTGCTGATACCGCCCAACACGCCGCCGGAGTTGTTGCCCACAAAACCATCACGGGTGATGGGATCGCCATGCGCACTGCCTTTTTGTGTCACAGATGCAAAACCGGCACCAATTTCGACACCCTTGACGGCGTTGATGCCCATCATGGCATAAGCAATGTCGGCATCCAGTTTGTCAAACAAAGGTTGCCCCAAACCCACCGGCATGCCTTGCGCCACCACGCGCAAACGGGCACCACAAGAGTCGCCAGATTTGCGCAAAGCGTTCATGTAATCTTCAAAAGCCGTGACATTGGCCACTGGTGCAAAGAAGGGGTTGCTGTGAACATGGTCCCAGCTTTCGAAGCCAATGGGCAGTTCACCAATTTGGGTCATGCAGCCTTTGAAAGTGGTGCCGTATTGCTGGGCCAACCATTTTTTGGCCACCGCACCTGCCGCCACCATGGGCGCGGTTAAACGCGCAGACGAGCGACCGCCACCGCGAGGATCGCGCAGACCGTACTTGCGCCAATAGGTGAAGTCAGCATGGCCGGGACGGAAGGTTTGAACAATGTCGCCGTAGTCTTTGCTGCGCTGGTCTGTGTTTTGAATTAGGAGCGCAATGGGTGTGCCGGTGGTGAGACCCTGGTAAACACCCGACAGAATTTGAACAGTGTCGGGTTCATTGCGTTGCGTGACAAATTTGGAGGTGCCGGGTCTGCGGCGGTCGAGGTCGGGTTGGATGTCCGATTCGGACAGCGGCATGCCGGGTGGGCACCCGTCAATCACGCAGCCAATGGCTGGGCCGTGGGATTCACCAAAGTTGGTGACCGAAAAAAGGGTGCCGAAGGTGTTGCCGCTCATAGGCAACCATTATCTCAGAGGGAAGGCGCTTCTTTTGAATCTTTATCACTGCCATCTGGCCAATCGCGAATGTAAGCCTTTAGCATTTTGTTTTCAAAATTTTGGCTGTCTACCACGGCCTTGGCAACGTCATAGAAACTGATCACACCCATGAGCATTCGGTTGTCCATGACGGGCATGTAACGCGCATGGTTATTGAGCATCATGCGCCTGACCTCGTCCATGTCGGTTTCGCTGGTGCACGTAATGGGCGCATCGTCCATTGATTTGCGGACTGACAGGTTGCCAATGGATCCTGCATTTTGGGCCAAGGATTGCATCACTTCTCGGAAAGTCAGCATGCCCACCAAGTCGCCATGTTCCATGACCACCAAAGAACCGATGTCTTTTTCAGACATGATTTGAACGGCGTTGGCCAGACTTTCTTCAGGTGTGACGGTGATCAAGCTATGCCCCTTGACGCGAAGGATGTCACTGACTTTCATGGTGTTCTCCTAGTGAGCACTTAATATAGCCCACAATCTTGGCAAAGAATAGTAAAAGCTTACCCTTAGGCACTTGCCTGAAACTTTCAGCCATTTATTTGGAGAGACCCTATGCCTGGCTACTCAGATCCTGGTTTTGACACTCTGGCTTTGCATGCCGGGGCAGCGCCCGACCCCGCCACTGGCGCACGCGCGGTGCCCATCCACCTGACCACCTCGTTTGTCTTTGAATCGAGTGACCAAGCGGCTTCCCTTTTCAATTTGGAACGTGCTGGCCACGTTTACAGCCGAATCAGCAACCCCACCAACGCGGTATTGGAACAAAGAATTGCCGCCTTAGAGGGCGGCATTGGTGCCATCGCCACGGCCAGTGGACAAGCAGCCTTGCACCTGGCTGTTACCACACTCATGGGCGCAGGGTCGCACATTGTGGCTTCATCAGCGCTTTACGGTGGTTCTCACAACTTGCTGCACTACACCCTGCGCCGATTTGGCATCGACACCACTTTTGTCAAACCAGGTGACTTGGACGCTTGGCGTGCCGCCATTCAGCCCAACACCAAATTGTTCTTTGGCGAAACCGTTGGCAATCCTGGCATGGATGTACTGGACTTGCCAGCAGTCAGCCAAATTGCGCATGCGGCGGGTGTGCCCCTCTTGGTCGATGCCACCCTCACCTCGCCTTGGCTGATGAAACCCTTGCAGCATGGCGCAGATTTGGTGGTGCATTCCGCCACCAAATTTTTATCGGGCCACGGCACCGTCATTGGTGGTTTGGTGGTGGATGGTGGCAGCTTTGATTGGTCTGGTCCCAACACGCAAGGCAAATTTGCAGAACTCACGCAAGCCTACGACGGATTTCACAACATGGTGTTCAACGAAGAAAGCACCATTGGCGCATTTTTACTCAGAGCTCGGCGCGAGGGTCTGCGCGACTTTGGTGCCTGCATGAGTCCGCACACAGCCTGGCTCATTTTGCAGGGCATTGAAACCTTGCCCTTGCGCATGGCCAGGCATGTCAGCAACACCGAACAGGTGGTCAACTTCTTAGCAGCTCACCCTATGGTCAGCCGTGTGGGTCACCCCATGCTAGAAAGCCACGCCAGTCACGCATTGGCCAAACAGCTGCTGCCCCGTGGTGCTGGCTCGGTCTTTAGTTTTGACATTCGCGGCACACGTGAACAAGGCAAAGCGTTCATTGAAGCGTTGCAGGTTTTCAGCCACTTGGCCAATGTGGGCGAT
>JBEDKQ010000073.1:0-20497 GCA_041172085.1 Pseudomonadota bacterium
CTTCAAGCGCACCATTGAAAAACTCGGTCTGTTGACCGACTTGCGTGCCCGTGAGTTTTATGAAAAACCCACCACAGAACGCAAGCGCAAAAAAGCGGCCGCCGTCAAGCGCCACTACAAGCGCGTGCGCAGCATGCAATTGCCCAAGAAGCTGTACTAAGTACATCGCTTCATTCAAAGCTTCTTTCGAAGCTTTGAAATCGCGAAGTCCTCATGCATCATGGGGACCAAGCAAGCCCGCTGGAGGACGCTCAAGCGGGTTTTTTTTTAGTATCGCTGGTTGAACTGTCAGCAGCCTACCCTTCAGGAGTCACCATGAGCCTCAAAGACCAAATCACCGAAGACATGAAAACAGCCATGCGCGCCAAAGACACGGCGCGCTTGGGCACCATTCGCTTGCTGCTGTCCGCCATGAAGCAAAAAGAGGTGGATGAACGTGTGGTGTTGGACGATGCCGCTGTAGTGGCCATCGTTGACAAGTTGGTCAAGCAACGCAAAGATTCCATCGCCGCCTTTGAACAAGCTGCGCGCCAAGATTTGGTTGACATTGAAAAAGCCGAGATGGTGGTGTTGCAAGCCTACTTACCAGCTCGCATGTCTGCAGAAGAAGTGACTGCTGCCGTTCAAGCCATCGTGACCTCATTGGGCGCCAAAGGCCCAGGCGACATGGGCAAAGTAATGGGCGCCGTCAAAACCCAGTTGGCCGGCAAAGCCGACATGGGCCAAGTCTCCGCCGCCGTCAAAGCCGCCCTCGCCGGCTAAGAATTTAATTGGGGGTCAGAGCAACATTAATTTGGTCATTCAAAGGGGCTAAAGGCTGAGGGGGGCTTCCTCATACTGGGGTACCAGAAATCGTTCAGCCCCCCTCAGCCTTTAGCCCCTTTGAATGGAAATTAATGTTGCTCTGATCTCCAATTAAATTTTCGAGCTCATGATCATGGCGCTGCCGACCACGGTCATGGCGCCGCCCCACCAGGCGCCAGCGGCGGGTTTTCTGCGATAGACAGCCCATAGCAAGGGAAGTAACACCACAGGCGCGATGGACGAGAAGATGGCGACCAAGTTGGCTTGACCTGTTTTCAATGCTTGCAGTATCAGAGTCATGCCGATGACCATGGACACGGCCGCACTCAGTGCCGTGTTGAGCAAGGTTTTCCAATTCAAGGGGCTGGCCAATTTAGACAAGCTCAAACCGGCCCACAACAAAAGCAAATGCGCCAAGAAACTGGCAGTGGCTCTGACCGCAGAAGCCGACACTGCGTCGATGCCTGTGCTCATCAAGGGCTTGATCATGAGAGTAGCAACAGCCTGACCCAAGGCTGCTAGCAAACCCATGGCAACCCCCATCAAGAGCGTGCCCTGGGTGTTTTCCCAAGAATGCGTCTCTTCTTCACGACGACCCCACACAATGGCCACCATCACGCCAGACACCAAAACGCCGCTGCCTATCAACGTCATGCCCCAAAGGGTCTCACCCAAAAACAACCATGCGAACAGTGCAGAGAAAAGTGCATGGGTGGCAAACAGCACACCCGATCTGCGAGGCCCAAGTCGGTTCATGCACACGAACAAGGCCGTGTCTCCAATCAGGATACCTATCCAACTAGAAACCGACAACCAAGCAATGCTTTCAAGGGTGAGTTCAGACCAGCGCCCCACATACAAAGCCGCTAACCACAACATGCACATGGCAAAAAACAAGCGCCATCGTGTGAACGCAAACGCACCCATTGCGGTAGACGCACCGGCCGAAAACAAAGCGCCCACAGCCCAGAAGCCAGAGGCCATGGCCGCCAACAATTCAGGAGCAAGCATTAACTGCCCGCAACCTTCATGCGATTGATCAGCACCGAGCCAATGGTTTTGGCACCGTAGTTGTAAGTGTCTGCACCAACGGCTTCAATGCCTTTGAACATGGTTTTCAAATTGCCAGCGATGGTGATTTCGTGCACGGGAAAAGCAATCTCGCCGTTCTCAACCCAGAAGCCGGAAGCGCCGCGTGAATAGTCGCCAGTGACGTAGTTGACGCCCTGCCCCATCAACTCAATGACAAACAAACCTGTGCCCAATTTTTGGAGCATGGCCTTCAGATCATCGGAAGAGCGGGTGAGCTTAGAAGACAGTACCAAATTGTGCGAACCACCTGCGTTGCCTGTGGTCTTCATGCCCAGCTTGCGCGCGGAATAGCTGCTCAAGAAATAGCCTTCAACGCGGCCCCCCGTGACCACTTTGCGTTTAAAACCCCGGACACCCTCATCGTCAAAGGGCGAGCTGCCTTTGCCGCGCAACACATGGGGGTCTTCCAAAATATCGATGTGTTTGGGGAACACTTGTTTGCCCAACGAGTCCACCAAGAAGCTGGTTTTGCGGTAGAGGGAGCCACCACTGACGGCCTGAACAAACCCACCCAAAAGACCTGCGGCCACGGGCGACTCAAACAACACGGGGCATTCAATCGTTGGAATTTTGCGGCTGCCAAGACGGCTCAGTGCACGCTCTGCGGCGTAACGGCCCACCGCGTCTGGCGATGCCATTTGATCGGCCGCGCGCATGGAGGTGAACCAAGCATCGCGCTGCATCTCTGCATTTTTGCCAGGCAATGAAGCAATCGGCGCCACCGACATGCTGTGCCTTGAACTGGCATAACCACCCCTGAACCCATGGGTGTGTGCACTGAAAAAATGACTTTGCTGCGCTGAAACACCGGCACCTTCACTGTTGGTAATTCGGCGGCTGGTTTTCAAGGCAGCTTCTTCACAAGCCAATGCCAGCTTGGCGGCCTCCTCGCTGTTGATGGCCCAAGGATGGAACAAATCCAGTTCTGGCTGGTCCTTCGCAATGTCCTCTTCGTCAGGCAAACCAGCTGTTGGGTCTTCGGCTGTAAAACGTGCAATGTCAAAGGCTGCCTGCACAGTTTGGTGAATGGCCGCTTCCGAAAAGTCGGAGGTACTGGCATTGCCACGACGATGACCCACATAGACCGTCACGCCCAAGGACTTGTCGCGATTGCGCTCTACCGTCTCCAACTCCCCCTTGCGCACACTGACACTGAGGCCACAGCCTTCAGAAGCTTCTGCACCAGCATCGGTGGCGCCAATCTTTTTGGCGTGTTTCAGGGCAGAATCAACCAATCCCTCGAAATAGTCTCGGCTGTAGCTGAAACCGTCGTTTGCCTGTGCGTTCAATGCTTGGGTGGATGCCTTGGTTTTTTGGGTCATGGGGGTCGGATTCTTCAAAACGGTCAATTCATTAAAATTCTAAGTGACGGCTATGATACTTGCCGTCTCGAACAAAGGCTTCAGCGCTCACATGTCCCGTAAATTCAAAAAAGGTTATTTCGTTCAAGGTCAATTTGTTGCCGAAGGCAGCGAGCTAGACCTTGAGCTCAAACGCGAACTCAAGGGCGGCACCGATGAGCCCAGTCGCACCGAGTTGAAACGAGAAAGTGACGAGCTGCAAAAGCTGGGCGAGAACTTGCTGACATTGCGGGCCGACTTGATGGCCAAGGTGGACTTGCCAGAAAAACTGGTGGAAGCTGTGGCAGAGGCCAAACGCATTACTAATTTTGAAGGCAAACGCCGTCAAATGCAGTTCATTGGCAAGCTCATGCGCAAATTGGATGACGATGCCGTAGAGGGCGTTCGCGCGGCTTTGCTAGAACGGCGCAAGAAACCTTGCAGCTTCATTTGGCAGAACAATGGCGTGATCGACTGATCAAAGAAGATGATGCCTGTGGTGAATGGCTGCAAAGCTTTCCAGGCACCGACAGCCAACAGTTGCGCGCCCTCATTCGCCAAGCGCGAAAAGATGCACCAGCCGCTTCTGCTGCCTCAGTTTCACAAGGCTTAGCCCCTCGCCAAAGCCGCGCTTACCGCGAAATTTTTCAATTGGTCCGCGCTGAAATGAGCAGCGCTGAAGGCAGCGGTGCAGACCCTGATGACCAAGACCACAACTGATTTCAAATTAATTCAAAGCCACACCATGTCATCGCTTCACGACCCCGTCAAAATTGGCATCGTTTCTATCAGCGATCGCGCCAGCACTGGCGTCTATGAGGACAAGGGCCTGCCCGCCTTGCAAGCTTGGCTCACACAAGCTTTGAAGAACCCGCTTCAATTTGAAGCCCGTCTGATACCCGACGAGAAAGAGCGCATCAGCGCCACGCTGGTTGAGTTGGTCGATGCAGGTTGCAGTTTGGTGCTCACCACTGGGGGCACAGGCCCCGCCATTCGTGACGTAACACCCGAGGCCACCCTGGCCATTGCCGACAAAGAAATGCCAGGCTTTGGTGAGCAAATGCGTCAAATCAGTTTGAAGTTTGTGCCTACGGCCATTTTGTCGCGCCAAGTGGCTGTGATTCGTGGACAAAGTTTGATCATCAACTTGCCAGGGCAGCCCAAGTCCATTGCTGAAACCTTAGAAGGCTTGAAAGACAGCCAGGGTCAGAGTGTGGTGCACGGCATTTTTGCAGCCGTGCCCTATTGCATTGATTTGATTGGCGGTCCTTACCTAGAAACCAACGACGAGGTTTGCAAAGCGTTCAGACCCAAGACAGCCATTCGACCGCCAAAAACTTAAAGCACTGGCGCTTTATTTGCCAACCAACTGGTTCAGTTTTTCAGCTTCAAAAGTTTCACGTTTGGCGGCATCGCCCGGCATTTGGATGCCTTCTGCGTTGCCGTGGTTGGCATTCATTTTTTCAAGCGCTTGCCACAACATGGCAATTTGATGCTCTTGACTGGCCGCGTTGTCGATCAAGCCGCGCATGGCTTGAGACAAGGGATCGTCATTTTGGGTCACGCCGTAGGCCGAAAAACCCATCTTAGAAGCCGCCGCCTCGCGTTGCACATCTTGATCTTCTTGGATGATGCGCGCAGGATTGCCTACAGCTGTAGCGCCCGCAGGCACAGGCTTGGTTACCACGGCATTGGAGCCTACTTTGGCGCCATCCCCTACCGTAAATCCGCCCAGTACTTTGGCGCCAGCACCCACCACCACATCTTTGCCCAAGGTGGGGTGGCGCTTGGCGCCTTTGTACAAAGAAGTTCCGCCCAAAGTGACCCCATGGTAGATGGTGCAACCATCGCCAATTTCGGCCGTTTCGCCAATCACAATGCCCATGCCGTGATCGAAGAAAACGCGTTCACCCAATGTCGCACCCGGATGAATTTCGATGCCCGTAATCCAGCGTGAAAAATTGGAAATAAAGCGGCCAAACCATTTGAATCCTGCGCGCCAGCACGCATTGGCCCAGCGATGCAGAACCACCGCATGCAAACCGGGATAACACGTCAGCACCTCCCATGCACTGCGCGCAGCAGGATCACGGTCAAGGATGCATTGGATGTCGGAATGTAAACGTGCAAACATAAGCTTCTTTTCGATGCGCCAAGTCTAGCGTTTTGCTTGCGCCGTTTCGATCATGGCCTTAGCAACACCTCGCAGAATATGGATTTCTTCGGGGCTGAGGTTGGCACGATTGAACAACTGATTCAAGCGGGGCATGAGCTTTTTGGGTGCTGCGGGGTCCAGAAAACCAATCTCAACCAAAGCTTTCTCTAAATGCACCAACATGCCTGAGACTTGACTGGCATCGGCCAAAGCAGACTCAGCCACGGGAGACGCAACTGGGAAGCCCCCCAAAGCCAGTCGCCATTCGTAGGCCACAAGTTGCAGGGCTGCCGCCAAATTCAATGAGCCAAATTGGGGGTTGGTGGGTATCGACAAAGCAACATGGCATTTATAGACATCTTCGTTTTTCATGCCAAAACGTTCCGAGCCAAACAAAAAACCGATGGACGAAATTGGGCTAGCAGGTGCAGGCGCATCAGAGACATGTTGAACCTGCGCTCGGCCCAGTAGCAAGTCAAAGTGCTCCCTTGGCGCGCGTGTAGGTGGTCCAAAATCCCTCGGGGTCATGGCGGTTGCGCACAAATGCGAAATACCATCCAGGGCTTCCTCCAAGGTGTCCACTATGCGCGTTTTGTCTAAAACGTCGTTGGCCCCACTGGCGCGTTGAATGGTTTCTTCTTTGCGCAGCACATTGGCATAGCGAGGTGCCACCAGCACCATTTCGTCAAAGCCCATGACTTTCAGAGCACGCGCCGCCGCCCCTACGTTGCCGGGGTGGCTGGTTTCAATCAGGATAAATCGGGTACGCATAGGTGACATTGTCCCAGAGCCTGTCGCCGCAAAATGACCAAAAACCAGCTCAATTGGTTTAGTGCCCTCGAATTTCGTGGGAAAATGCGTCACTCGCCTCTGTCATCGCACGGAGGACCTCCGTTTTTGCTCTTAAAAATTCATGTCGACCAATCTCCACCCCATGCTCAACGTAGCCGTCAAGGCTGCACGCGCCGCCGGCGCCATCATCAACCGGAATTTCGCAAAAACAAGTGAACGACTTTGTCACGGAAGTCGATTTGGCCAGCGAAAATGCCATCATCGAGACCCTGCTGACAGCCTACCCCCATCATGGCATCTTGGCCGAAGAGTCTGGCAAAACGCACGGCAACCCCGACGCCGACCACGTGTGGATCATCGACCCACTCGATGGCACCACCAACTTCATCCACGGCTTCCCTGTTTACTGCGTCAGCATCGCGCTAGCGGTCCACGGCAAAATTGAACAAGCGGTGGTCTACGACCCCTCACGCAACGACTTGTTCACGGCCACCAAAGGCCGCGGCGCTTACATGAACGACCGCCGCCTGCGCACCAGCAAGCGCACCCAAATGCACGAGTGCCTCATTTCTACAGGTTTCCCATTCCGCCCAGGTGACAACTTCAACCAGTACCTGCGCATGATGGGCGATGTGATGCAACGCACCGCTGGCTTGCGCCGTCCTGGTGCAGCCGCTTTGGACTTGGCCTATGTTGCTGCTGGTTTCACAGATGCTTTCTTTGAAACAGGCTTGCAAATTTGGGATGTGGCAGCAGGTTCATTGTTGGTGACAGAAGCCGGTGGCCTCGTGGGCAACTTCACAGGCGAAGCCGATTTCTTGGAACAAAAGGAATGCTTGGCTGGCACGCCCAAAATTTACGGCCAGCTGGTGCCCATCTTGAGCAAGTACAGCAAATTCGCAAGCGCTGGTGAGAAAGCCTCTGTGCGCGCCGCTGACGCCAAAGATGCAGCAGCATCTCAGGCAGGTCCAGACTCAACGGACAGCCCCTTCTAAGCCATGACAGACGCGCTCGACCTGAGTGCCCACACCCCCATGATGCAGCAGTATCTGCGCATCAAGGCGGAGTTCCCTGACACCCTGGTTTTTTACCGGATGGGTGACTTTTACGAAATGTTCTTTGAAGACGCCGAGCGTGCTGCCGGCCTGATGGACATCACCCTCACCCACCGTGGGCAAACAGCTGGCAAACCCATTGCCATGGCGGGTGTGCCGTTTCATTCCGTCGAAAACTATTTGGCCAAACTCATCAAACTAGGCGAGTCGGTGGCCATCTGCGAGCAAGTGGGCGATGTGGCCACCAGCAAAGGCCCCGTCGAACGCAAAGTTGTGCGGGTCGTCACCCCCGGCACGCTCACCGACACCGAATTGTTGTCTGACAAAAGTGAAGCCATTTTGTTGTCCTTGCACATTGCACCGCGCAATGCATGTGGCTTGGCATGGCTTAGCGTCACACAAGGTGTTTTGCATTTGGCTGAATGCACACACAATGAATTGACCGATTGGCTAGAGCGAATTGCACCCAGTGAATTGTTGGTCAGCGCCAGCATCACGCCCAAATGGGAACAACAACTTCAATCGATGCGATTGGGTCAACGTGGCCTCCCGCTGTCGCTCACGTTGCGCCCCGACTTTCAATACGAAGCAGGCTTGGGTCACGGCAAGCTCATCAAACAACTCAATGTGGCCAGCCTGGCTGCCTGGGATGCCGACAAGCTGGGCCATGCACACGCCGCCGCAGGCGCCTTGTTGACTTATGCTGAACACACGCAAGGCCGATCGCTGCCCCATGTGTCACAACTCAAAGTGCAAAAGGCCAATGACCTCATTGATTTGCCCACCAGCACGCGGCGCAATCTTGAGCTAACGCAAACTTTGCGCGGCGAAGATTCACCGACTCTTTTTTCTTTGCTCGATACGTGCATGACCGGCATGGGCAGCCGTCAATTGAAGCAGTGGCTGCTTAACCCACCCCGCGATCGACAAATTGCAGTCGAACGCCTGGCCGCCATTGACCAGTTGAACGATCAAAGTGCTTCAGCGCAAAGCGGCGTCGCTATTTGGAGTCGCTTAAGAGAACAGCTCAAAGGCGCCAGCGACGTAGAACGCATCACAGCGCGCATTGCACTCAGGCAAGTTCGACCTCGTGAATTGGTCGCACTCAAAAACGCCCTCCTCCGTTCGGCCAAATTGGCACTGCACTTGCAAGACACGTTAGGACACTTGTCACCCACCAAGTTGTTGCACGACATTCATTTCGATTTGCAGCCACCTGCTGGTCTCACAGAAATTTTGCAACAAGCATTGCTGGAAGAACCCGCCAATTTGATTCGCGATGGTGGCGTGATGGCGCATGGCCTCGATGCAGAACTGGACGAGTTGCGTGCCATTCAAACCAATTGCGATGACTTCCTTTTGGAGTTGGAAACCCGCGAAAAAGCCCGCACAGGCATTGCCAACTTGCGCGTTCAATTCAACAAGGTGCACGGCTTCTACATCGAGGTAACGCAAGGCCAAATTGACAAAGTGCCAGACGACTACCGTCGTCGTCAAACCTTGAAGAATGCTGAGCGCTTCATCACGCCCGAATTGAAGGCCTTTGAGGACAAGGCCTTGTCTGCCCAAGAACGTGCATTGGCGCGTGAAAAATATTTGTACGAGCTCTTGCTTGACCAAATGCAAAACCACATTCAAGTGCTCACCAAATTGGCGCAAGCCATGGCGCAATTGGATGCCCTGTGCACCCTCACTGAGCGCGCCAACACGCTCAATTGGTGCGCGCCCCAATTTGCCAAGGAACCTTGTATTGAAATCAGGCAAGGCCGGCACCCCGTGGTGGAAGCGCGCTTAGCAGAAACCTCCGGCGGCAGTTTCATTGCCAACGATTGCCTGATGCACAGCAAGCAGCGTTTGCAAATTATCACTGGTCCCAACATGGGCGGTAAGTCGACTTACATGCGCCAGGTGGCATTGATTGTGCTTTTGGCTAGCATGGGCAGTCATGTGCCCGCCAGCAGTTGCAGGCTGGGCCCCATCGACGCCATTCATACACGCATTGGGGCCGCCGATGACTTGGCCAATGCGCAATCGACTTTCATGCTAGAAATGACCGAAGCCGCTCAAATTTTGCACAGTGCCACGCCCTTGTCCTTGGTGCTCATGGACGAGATTGGCCGCGGCACATCCACCTTTGATGGCTTGGCCTTGGCCAGTGGCATTGCAACGCACTTGCACGACAAAACACAAGCTTTCACTTTGTTTGCCACCCATTACTTTGAGCTCACTGAGTTTCCCGCCACACACCACGCCGCGGTGAACATGCACGTAGGGGCCACAGAGTCGGGCAATGACATTGTGTTTTTGCACGAACTTCAAGCGGGTCCTGCCAGCAAGAGCTACGGAGTTCAAGTGGCAAGGTTGGCGGGCATGCCCAATGGCGTGCTCAACCATGCCCGCCACACGCTCTCGGCCCTTGAAGCAGGCGCCAATGAAAACCGCGTTCAAGTGGACTTGTTTGCGCCACCCCCCGAAGCAGAACACACCGGTCCCTCGGCGTTGGAGGCTGCCTTGGGCCAAATTGACCCAGATGCGCTCAGCCCCCGTGAAGCTCTGGAAGCCCTCTACAGTTTGCAGCGCGTCTTGAAGCGCTCCAAACCATGAAACACCCTTTTGAAGGACGTTGAATGACTTATTGCGTCGCCATTAAAACCCGTGCCGGTTTGGTCTTTTTGTCCGACTCCCGCACCAATGCGGGTCTGGACATGATCAGCACCTACCGAAAAATGATCATCTATGAAAAATCAGGCGACCGGTTCATGGTGTTGTTGTCTGCCGGAAATTTGAGCATTTCTCAATCTGTGCGTGAGATGCTGCAAGTTGAAAAAATCATCGATCATCCCGATGCAGAACCCATCACCATTTGGAATGCCAAAAGCATGTTCGATGCTGCACGTGTTTTGGGCGCTGCTGTTCGCCATGTGCATGAGCGTGATGCTGCCGCCCTCAAAGCGGGCGGCGTAGATTTCAATGTGTCCATGATTTTTGGTGGGCAAATTGCGGGGGAAGGCATGCGACTTTTTCAAGTCTACTCACCGGGCAACTTTATTGAAGCCACTGCAGAAACGCCCTATTTCCAAATTGGCGAATCAAAGTATGGCAAGCCTGTGCTCGACCGCGTGATCACCCCCGACACACCTTTGGACGAGGCAGCCAAGTGTGCTTTGGTGTCCATGGACTCCACCCTCAAATCCAATTTATCGGTAGGCCTACCCCTCGACATGGTGGTCTATGAGGCTGACAAGTTGCAAAGCGATCGCGTGGTTTGCATTGACGAGAACAACCCTTACTTCAACATGTTGCGAGACAACTGGGGGCAAAAACTACGGACCATGTTTGACAGCCTGGAAGACCCCGTTTGGAATGGTGAAGCCACCACCATCCCATTGAAAACAAATGGCAAAAACTCGCCCTTGAAAAAGATTTCAACCCCTGAAGAAAAACTCATCTGATGCCTTCGATTGTTTTCTCGCACGGCAACAGTTTTCCAGCCAGCACCTACCGCGTCCTTCAAGAAAACTTGAAAGCGCGTGGCTTTCAAGTCAGCGCCATTGAAAAATTAGGACACAACCCCAAGTACCCCGTCACCAGCAACTGGCCTTACTTGGTCCAAGAGCTGGCCGAGTTTGCAGCCGAACAATTGACGCAAACGGGCGAAAAACCTTATTTGGTAGGTCACTCCTTGGGCGGTATGCTGAGCTTGATGTGTGCCTCGCAACACCCTGAAGTTGCGGCCGGCGTTGTCTTGTTGGACTCGCCTGTGGTGGGCGGCTGGAAAGCCAGTGCGCTGCGATTGGCCAAAAAAACCAACTGGATTGGTTCTGTCAGTCCAGGTCGCATCAGCAAATCAAGGCGTCAACATTGGCCCAACGTTGCAGCCGTTATTGAACACTTTCAACACAAACGTGCTTTTGCACATTGGGACCCTGAGGTGCTCCAAGACTATGCATTGAATGGCACTCAAGATGACAACGGTGAACGGATACTCAGCTTTGATCGCGAAATTGAAACGCTGATCTACAACACCCTTCCCCACAACTTGCCTTCTATGCTCAAGCGCCACCCGCCCAAATGCCCTGTGGCTTTCATCGGCGGTACCCACTCACGGGAAATGAAAGTCGTGGGCAGCGAAATGACACACAGCATCTCGAAGGGTCGTGTCATGTGGCTCGATGGCTCTCACTTGTTTCCGATGGAAAAACCCATTGCAGCGGCAGCTGCTGTGGAGGCTGCGCTTCGCAATATGGGCGCCTCACCCAAGTAGGCGCTGAAGTAAGCGCAGCAATAAGCAAAGAGTTAAGCGCGGAGGTAGGCGCTGAGGTAAGCCCTCAAGCAGTTCATCTGCTTAGGGCGCCCAAGTGACCATGCCGGTCCAGGCAGTGCCCAGCACCACCAAGCCAAAGGCAATACGGTACCAAGCAAAGACTTCAAAGCTGTGGCTGGCGATGTATTTCAAGAGCCAACGCACGCAAATCCAAGCACTGACAAAAGACACCACCAAACCTGTGGCAAACATGGGGATGTCCTCAAATGACAACAGGGCACGCTCTTTGTAGAGGCTGTAGACACCCGCACCGATGAGCGTGGGGATGGCCAAGAAAAATGAAAAATCGGTGGCCGCTTTGCGCGATAACCCAAGCAACATACCACCAATGATGGTGGCGCCACTGCGGCTGGTACCAGGCACCATGGCCAAACATTGCACCAAACCCACCATGAGTGCATCGCGACCGCGCATGTCTTCTACAGCGCGAATGCGCACACTAGAAGGCGGCCTTCTTTCGGCCCACAAAATGATAAAGCCACCCACAATGAACGTGGTGGCCACCACCCAAGGTGTGAACAAATGGGCTTTGATGAACTTGCCGAACAGAAGTCCCAAAATGACCGCAGGCAAAAATCCAATGAACACATTGAGAACAAACCGTTGCGCTTCAACTTGGTAGGGCAATGCTTTAAGCGTGCTTCGTATTTTCTCCCAATAAACCAAGATGACCGCGAAGATGGCACCGGTTTGGATGGCAATGTCGAAGACCTTGGCCTTCTCATCGTCAAAACCCAACAAGGCGCCCGCCAAAATCAAATGGCCCGTCGATGAAATTGGCAAAAATTCGGTGAAGCCCTCCACCACGCCCATGACAGCGGCTTTGGCCAGCAACATTAAATCCACAGGTACTCCTTCGGTATGTTTGAATTATCGCTCTACATCAGCCCCACATCCTCCGTCTGCCCCTAAAATCTGGGGATGAGCACAGCCAACGACAAAGTCAAAACGACAGACGCCCCCAACGAAGGCCACAAGGTCAGTAACTTTTTGCGCCAAATCATTGAATCTGATTTGGCCCAAGGCACCTACGCTCAGCGCCAATGGGCCGGGTCACCAGGCGACGCTGCGCACCACGCCAAAGGCATGCCCGATCCGGCCAAAATTCGCACCCGCTTCCCGCCCGAACCCAATGGCTACTTGCACGTGGGCCATGCCAAAAGCATCTGCCTCAATTTTGGTTTGGCGCGCGACTACGGCGGCGTCTGTCACATGCGCTTTGACGACACCAACCCCGAAAAAGAAGACACCGAATACGTCAATTCCATTTTGGATGCCGTGAAGTGGTTAGGCTTCAATTGGGATGCGCACGGCACCTCCCACCTGTATCAAGCCAGCGACTACTTTGACTTCATGTACCGCGCTGCTGAGTTCCTTGTGCAAGCTGGCTTGGCGTATGTGGACGAACAATCCGCAGACGACATGCGCCTCAACCGCGGCGACTTCAACACACCCGGCAAAGACAGCCCATTCCGCTCTCGCACCCGCGCAGAAAACCTCTTGCGCTTTCGTGAAATGCGCGATGGCCAATTGGCAGACGGTGCTGCCGTATTGCGCGCCAAAATTGACATGGCCTCGCCCAACATCAACCTGCGCGATCCAGCCATTTACCGCATTCGCAGGGCGACGCACCACAACACGGGTGACGCTTGGTGCATCTACCCGATGTACACCTTTGCGCATCCTATTGAAGATGCTCTTGAGCAAATCACACACAGCATTTGCACTTTGGAATTTGAAGACCAGCGCCCGTTCTACGATTGGCTGTTGGCACGCCTTAGCGAGTCACACCAATTGCCCGATGGCGCGGCCTTGCCCGCTTTGTTGTCGCAACCCAATCCCAAGCAATACGAATTTGCACGCCTGAATCTGACCTACGTCATTACCAGCAAACGCAAGCTTGCCCAACTGGTCAATGAAGGCAAGGTCAATGGTTGGGACGACCCTCGCATGCCCACCATCGTGGGTTTGCGTCGACGTGGCTACACGCCCGAAAGCTTGCAACTTTTTGCAGAACGCATTGGTGTCACCAAGAGCGATTCTTGGATCGACTACAGCACCCTTGAAGGCTGCTTGCGCGACGACCTCGACCCCAAAGCCGCACGCGCCATGGCCGTGCTAGACCCACTTGCCCTCACCATCACCAATTGGGATGAACTGATGGGGGCTGGCACTCTAGACAATTGCCATGCGCCAGTACATCCGCATCACCCCGAGCTGGGACAACGCCAATTCAAGTTTGGTAAATCTCTTTGGATTGAGCGCACAGACTATGAAGAAACGCCGCCCAAAGGCTTCTTCCGTTTATTTCCTGGCAACAAAGTGCGCCTCAAGTATGGCCACGTCATTGAATGCACGGGCGCCAACAAAGATGCCAATGGTCACATCACCGAAGTATTGGCGCAACTGATTCCCGATACCAAAAGCGGCACACCCGGTTCCGACAGCGTCAAAGTCAAAGGTGTCATCACGTGGGTGTCCCAAGCAGATGCTGCTGCCGCTGAAGTGCGCTTGTACGATCGCCTGTTTACAGAGGCACATCCCGATTCGGGTGGCAAAGACTTCTTGGCCAGTCTGAACCCAGACAGCCTCAAAGTGATCACAGCCTATGTTGAACCCTCATTGGCCAATAGCCATGCCGACGCCAAGTTTCAGTTTGAGCGTCATGGCTATTTTGTGGCCGACCGCGCAGACCACGGTCATGGCAAATTGGTGTTCAACCGTTGCACAGGTTTGAAAGACACTTGGAGCAAATGATGCCCGCACTGCCCCTGTCACAAGGGGCAGTTTTAGAGATTTTGGTCAATCATGCTGGCAATGATGAGCGCCACGGAACTGCCCACACCAAACAGCCACGCCAATGAACGCAATTTATCTTTGTCACTGAGGTAAAAGGCAATGTAGGCTACCCGCGCCACAATGAAAATGCTGGCGTACAACTCTACTTGCTCGTTGGGTACATCGGTATACAAAGCCAACAATACGCCCACCGCAAACAGCGGAAAGGCCTCAAAGCAATTGGCTTGTGCAGCATTTGCGCGTGCCCGGTAGCCGGTTTGATTGGCCAACCATTCACGCGGATTGTGGTTGTCATAACTCCGTTTGCCTGCTTTGGCAATGCCCGCGCAAATCCAAGGCATGGCGCCAGCAAACAAGACAGCGGCAATGGGGAGGTTCATGGTGTTCCTAGAAAAAAGCGTCAGACGATCTTAACGCTCAAATTGGGCAAGCGGTCGATGTGCATTTCAATCACATCCCCGCGCACCACAGGCCCCACATTTTCCGGTGTGCCCGAGTAAATGATGTCGCCGGGGAACAATTCGAACGCTTCAGACAATTTGCTGATTTGCTCGGCCACCGACCAAATCATGTTTTTCAAATTGGAGTTTTGTTTAATTTGGCCATTGACCTTCAACCAAATATTGCCCTCTGTGAAATGACCAATGCTGGCCAGTTTGTGCAGTGCCCCAATAGGCGCTGACATATCGAAGCTCTTGCCTATTTCCCAAGGCTTCTTTTCATCGCCCATGGCCCGTTGCAAATCGCGGCGCGTCATGTCCAAGCCCAAGGTATACCCCCAAACCAATTCCAAAGCTTTGTCCACCGGAATATTGCGACCGCCTTTGCCCAAAGCGGCAACCAACTCAGCCTCGTAGTGGTAGTTTTTGGTCAAGGGTGGATAAGGGTGGTTGGCCACTGTGCCAGCCGCCACGTACTGGATGGCATCTGTTGGCTTTTGAAAGAAAAAAGGTGGCTCACGCGTAGGGTCGGAACCCATTTCTCGGGCATGCGCTGCGTAATTGCGACCAATGCAGTAGATACGGCGCACAGGAAACATTTCGTCAGAGCCGACCACGGGAATATAGGTCTGTGGCACATCAAAGGGCGTTTTAACTTTTTGCTGTGCAATACCGGGCGTCGCACAGCCCAAAATTGCGCCTGTTGACATCAAGGCAGTGCCTTGAAAGAAATTTCGACGGTCCATGTCATTTCCTTTGCGTTGAACTTGAAAAGAGTATGCACGAAGCCCTAAACTCAGACATTGGCAATATCCCCAGTCTGCTCACTTAGAATTTGGGGTCTAACCGCTTCCGCACAGGAAATATTCATGTTTTTGCATTCAATTCGCGCCTCATTGCTGGCCTTGGTTTCTGCCATTTTGGTAGCTGCCTGTGGTGGCTCGTCCACCTCCAATGTGCCAACGCCACCTGTTGGCGGCATCAATGTTGTACCTGGTGACAGCCAAGTGACAGTCAGTTGGAAAGAAACGCCCGGTGTCGAATACTGGATTTTTGCAGCGCCCAATAGCTCCAACCTCACGCTCGCCAACTGGCTGGCCACTTCAGGCTCTACCTACCGTCTCAAAGTTACTTCACCTTTTGTGGTTTCGGGCCTGAGCAACGGGACGCCCTATTCCTTTTTCATGACGGGCCGCATCAACAGCGGCCCGGGTGGCGACGCCACCCCCACGGTCACCGCCACGCCGCGCTTGGCAGGCAGTACATGGACCCCAGGGGTTAGCCTCAACACAGGTACACAGACTGGCATGACTTATGGCAGCTACCTTGATACCGCCACCAACACCTACAAGTTCTCATATCTGGCCGTTGGCAATGGTGGCCGCATGTTCACAAGCACCAGCATTGGCGCATGGAATGCCTTAACGCCCTTGGTCAACACCGATTTGAACGCCGCCGAATTCGGTTTTGCCAAATTCATCGCAGCAGGCGCATCTGGCAAAGTCATTTACAGCTCAGATGCAACAACATGGAAACAAGCCAACAGCATCACAACGCAAACGCTCAATGCAATGGCCATCAGCGGCAGTTTGGCTGTTGCGGTTGGCGACAACGGCACCATCATCACCAGCAAAGATGCCATCACGTGGACAGCTGCCGCTGGCGTTCCAAGTTCCTCACATCTCTATGGCGTGGCATACACAGTGGCAGGCAACTGGGTCGCCGTAGGCTCCTCAGGCACCATTCTGACCAGTCCCGACGGTTCGACCTGGACAGCCCAAACATCCAACAGCACGGCCACTTTAAAAGCAGTGGGTGCATTGGCCAGCGTGCTCAATGGCACCACCACTTATAAATTCGTGGCGGTCGGTGCCAATGGCACAGTCTTGAGCAGCCCCGACGCCATCACGTGGACAGCTCAAAATGCCAACACCACCGCGTCCTTGAATGCCATGTCATCGGTCAATCAGTTCTTGGTTGTGGGCGCCAATGGCACCATCATCACCAGTACCGATGGCATCAGCTGGACGCCACAGGCCAGCAACACCAACACAGAGCTAAAAACACTGTTGCGCGCAGAGAACCAATACATTGCCATCAACACTTCAGGTGGCATCGTCTTCTCAAAGTAAGCTCACAAACAGCCAGCTCAAACTTGCTGCTTGCATCAACAAAAAAAGGCCTTCAACTGAAGGCCTTTTTTCATGGCTCACAATCGTTAGCCTTCAATGTGTAGCTCTTGAATTTTGCGTGTGATGGTATTGCGACCAATGCCCAATTTCACAGCAGCCTCAATTCGGCGTCCTCTTGTCGTGGCCAAGGCTGCCTGAATCAACAAAGACTCAAAGCGGCGTGTTAGCACATCCCAGACGTCTTGCCGGTCGGTGCCCAATAGTTGAAGCGCTTCAACTTCTAGGGCACTTTCCCAGCCAGCGTGGGGGCCAAGTTTGACCAAAGAATTGGCAGGCGTTCCTTGGCTCACAGTTGCCTCTATCACTGAACCTGGCTCATCCAATTTGATGGACGCTGAAACAGTCTTGGTATCCGTGCTTGGCGACAACACTTCAGGCGGCAAATCTTTGGACTCAATCATTTGAGCTGGCGCCATCACGGTCAGCCAATGACAAATGTTTTCCAGTTGACGCACGTTACCGGGAAAGTTGAAATGACTCAGGGTCTCCAAGGCTTCCTCTGAAATACGCTTTGCCTCCACACCCAATTGTTGTGCACTTTGAAGCAAGAAGTGTTTGGTCAAAACCTGCACATCCTCCCGTCGCTCGCGCAGGGCAGGCAAGCGCAAACGAATGACGTTCAAACGGTGAAACAAGTCCTCGCGAAACACGCCTTCTTTGACGCGTTGTTCAAGGTCTTGGTGGGTAGCGGCAATGACGCGCACATTGGCTTTGACGGCGCTGTGTCCGCCCACACGGTAAAAATGACCATCTGACAAAACACGCAGCAAGCGTGTTTGCAAATCGAAGGGCATGTCACCAATTTCATCCAAAAACAATGTGCCGCCTTCAGCTTGCTCAAAACGTCCGCGCCTAGAAGTTTGGGCGCCCGTAAAAGCACCGCGTTCATGGCCGAACAATTCACTCTCTAGCAAATCTTTGGGAATGGCAGCCGTGTTGATGGCCACAAAAGGACCATTGGCACGTGGTGAATGCTTGTGCAGTGCGCGTGCCACCAACTCTTTGCCCGACCCCGATTCTCCCGAAACACATCTTGCATGGCAGGCGCTTGGCCAAGCATCTCTGGCGTGGCCGCCATCATTTCTTCAGCCACATTCTCGCGTTGACTCTCGTCCAATGCGCGTCTGATCAATTCAATCGCTTTGGGCAAGTCAAAGGGTTTGGGCAGGTATTCAAAGGCACCATTTTGAAAAGCTGAGACCGCACTGTCGAGGTCTGAAAATGCCGTCATGATGATGACAGGCAAGCCAGGCAAGCGCTGCTTAACCTCTGTGAGCAAATCCAAGCCCGAGCCCCCCGGCATTCGAATGTCACTCACCAAGACTTGAGGACCCTCGCTTCCTTCTTCGGAACTCAAGGCGGCCAGTACTTCGCGGGGATTGGTAAAACTTCGCGTTGTCAAACCCTCACGCAGCAGGGCCTTCTCCAAGACGAATCGAATGGATTGGTCATCGTCAACGATCCAGATAGGCTTCATGAGTCTTAACTTTCTCTAAGTGGCATGCACCAAACTAACGACAGATCAGGGCAACGGTATCAAAATTTTGAAATCGGTTCGGCCTGGCACACTTTCACACTCGATCAAGCCGTGATGCTGCTGTACAAAAGTCTGCGCTAACGTGAGACCTAAGCCAGAGCCGCCTTCTCTTCCTGATATGAGCGGAAAGAAAATACGATCCTTGAGCGAGTCTGGAACCCCAGGCCCGTTGTCAATGACATGCAATTCCAATGCCAGTCGATAGCGTTGCTTGCCAAAAGTTGTTTGTCGCGTGATGCGCGTTCTAAATGTCAGCTCGGCATCGCCCTCTAAGATGCGCTCTGACAAAGCCTGAGCCGCATTGTGAGAAATGTTCAAGACAGCCTGGATGAGCTGTTCTTTGTCACCTCGAAACTCTGGAATGGAGATGTCGTAATCACGGATGACCCGAATGCCCTTTGGAAACTCCGCAACTATGAGTGAACGAACCCGCTCACACACCTCATGAATGTTCACATCGCCCACCACATGGGGCCTGCGATGTGGGGCCAACAAACGATCTACCAAAATTTGCAAGCGGTCGGCTTCTCGAATGATGACCTGGGTGTATTCGGTCAAATCTTTGGACTCCATTTCCATTTCAAGCAACTGCGCGGCACCTCTGATACCGCCCAATGGATTTTTAATTTCATGGGCCAAATTGCGAATCAATTCTTTGTTCGCCTGTGCTTGGTCAAAGAGTCGTTCTTCTCTGTCTTGTCGTGTTTGTTGTTGAATAGGCAACAACTCCACAATGACTTCATCTGGATTGTCCGACTGCGCCACAATGACATGGACCGGCAAGGGGTCTTCTGGGTTGATGCGCAACAACTCGGCATCATAGCGTAATGCCGCGAATTCATTGGCTTTAGCGCCTGTCAAGGCATGCAAAAGAGGTTGCTGATCGGAAAAATATTGAATAAATGACTGGCCATCTAGACTTCGACGTGACTGTCCCATCACATCTTCAAGCTCAGAGTTGACAAAGACCACCGTACCGTTGCTTTTCAATACAGCAATGGGGGTGGCCAACAAATCAAATGCATGAAAACGATTTGCAGGGCTCGAAAGTGATGAAGTTGATGAAGGTGTTGCCGTCATGAGATGCTCAATTGTTTTGTCCGGCACGCGCTTGCTTGCCATGACGCCCCAGTTCACGTTGAAGCGCTTGCATGTCTCGTTCTGTTCTTTGAAGCTGCACTTTCAAAGCTTGCACACGCTCTTGGTAATTGGCCTGATGCATTGCTTCACCTGCTAAGAGGGCCGGTTGACCTTTGTTGTAAAGCTGCACCAACTCGGCGTATTTTGCGTTGAGCTTTTGCCACTCATCCTCCAAGATGGTGCGTGCTTGCACATTTCGGATGTTTGGGTCTTGCACTACGGATGCTTGAAGCGTGCTGTCTTGCGGCCGGAGCGTGTTGGCCGACTCGGCTTTTCCAATTGAAGCACGGGTTAATTCTGAAGGCACTGAATTTTGAACACGCGTCCCTTCAATTTGTGTTGGCTGCGAAATGCTCAGGCGTTCACATCGTTGCGCATCTTGGGGTTGGTTGGTGATTTCTTGGCCGCATTTGTAAACAGCGTGTTGGGCCTCGGCGTCGAAAGCACTGATCCAGATGACGCAGACCAGCAAGCCAGACCTCACGATCGAGCTGAACCTGATTTGCTTGGCCAATGTTTTCATTCTTTTATTTTGCACAATAAAAAAGGACGGCCTGAGCCGTCCTTTTGGGGGTCGGGCTCAGGTGCCCAAACTCGCTGCAAATTACAGTGAGTAGTACATCTCGTATTCGATGGGGTGCACAGCTTGACGGAAGCGTGTGACTTCACCCATTTTCAATTCAATGTAAGCGTCGAGCATGGAGTCTGTGAAAACGCCACCTTTTGTGAGGAAGGCACGGTCTTTGTCCAAATACTCGAGGGCTTGGTCCAAGCTGTGGCAAACGGTTGGCACCAATGCATCTTCTTCGGGCGGCAAATGGTACAAA
>JBEDKQ010000074.1:0-19522 GCA_041172085.1 Pseudomonadota bacterium
GGAGAGCACCATGAGCATTGAAATGATCCAAGTCGAAGAGTTCAACCAAGGAACGCAAATCAAAGTGATCGGCGTGGGCGGTGGCGGCGGCAACGCTGTCGAGCACATGATCGAGCGCAACGTTCAAGGCGTTGAATTCATTTGTGCCAACACCGATGCGCAGGCATTGGCACGCAGTGCTGCGCACCGCTTCATTCAATTGGGCCACACTGGTTTGGGCGCTGGCAGCAAACCCGAAAAAGGTCGCGATGCAGCGGAAGAAGCGGTGGAAGACATTCGTGCAGCCATCGAAGGCGCACACATGTTGTTCATCACAGCGGGCATGGGCGGCGGCACAGGTACTGGCGCTGCACCTGTGATTGCACGCATTGCCAAAGAAATGGGCATTCTCACCGTGGGTGTGGTCACCAAGCCTTTCGACTTTGAAGGCGGTCGCCGCATGCAAAGCGCAGAAGCTGGCTTGTCTGAACTCGAAGCCAACGTCGATTCATTGATCGTGGTGCTCAATGAAAAGCTGATGGAATTGCCAGGTGGCGAGGACATGACGCAAGACGAAGCTTTTGCGCATGCCAATGACGTGCTCAAAAACGCGGTGGGCGGTATTGCAGAAATCATCAATGTGCCTGGCCATGTGAACGTCGACTTTGAAGACGTGCGCACTGTCATGGGCGAACCCGGTAAAGCCATGATGGGTACCGCTTCGGCAAGTGGTCCTGACCGCGCACGAATTGCCTCTGAGCAAGCAGTGGCTTGCCCCTTGCTAGAGGGCATCGATTTGTCTGGTGCCAAAGGTGTCTTGGTGTTGATCAGTGCAGCCAAAGGTTCACTCAAGTTGAGCGAATCCAAGCAAGCCATGAACACCATCCGTGCTTATGCATCTGAAAGTGCGCACGTTATCTACGGTACCGCTTACGACGAAAGCCTGGGTGATGAAATTCGCGTCACTGTGGTGGCCACAGGTTTGTCAAGCCAAGGTGCACGCCGCACAGCACCACCCCTGCAGGTTTTGCGTACTGGTACCGACAACGTGCCATTTACCGTTGACACACAAGACAGCACGCTGCCAACTTTGGGTGGCCAAAGCCCAGCCTTGGGTGGCGACTATGGCCGCTTGAACACACCAAGCGTCTGGCGTACCAACCGCACACAGGCTGCGGCCAAAGTGGACGGCATGGCCTCAGCCGGAATGGATGACATTGAAATTCCAGCCTTCTTGCGCAAGCAAGCTGATTGAAGGGTGAAGTGGGTCGGCAAAACCCTCTCCAAGCAAGCTTGGCCTTGAGAATTTAAAATCTGGCCATGCTTGCTCAAAGAACCCTCAAAACCCTCACCCAAGCCGTGGGTGTGGGTTTGCACAGCGGCCAAAGGGTGGAGCTCACCCTGCGGCCGGCCCCTGTCGACACGGGCATTGTGTTTCGCCGTGTCGATTTGGCGGAGCCAGTAGACATTCACATCAATGCCCTGAGCGTGACAGACACGCGCTTGGCTTCCACCATTTCGAGTGGTCAGGCCAAAGTACACACCGTCGAACATTTGATGTCAGCCTGCGCTGGCTTGGGCATTGACAACCTCATCGTCGACATCACTGCAGAAGAAGTGCCCATCTTAGATGGCTCCGCATCTTCTTTTGTGTTTTTGCTTCAAAGCGCTGGCATTGAGCTTCAGAAAGCGCCAAAAAAATTCATACGCGTCCTTCAAACTGTTGAAGTGCGAGAAGGGCAGGGCGAAAACGTCAAGTGGGCCAAACTCGAACCCTACGATGGCTACCGGCTCAGCTTTGAAATTGACTTTCACCATCCAGCGGTTGACTCCACGGGGCAGCAAGTGGTGTTTGACATGGGCCGCGATGTTTATGCGCGCGACATTGCCCGCGCGCGAACCTTTGGTTTCACCAAGGATGTTGAAATGCTTCGCTCGAATGGCCTCGCACTGGGCGGTGGTCTTGACAATGCCATCGTCATGGACGATTACAAAGTGTTGAACAGCGATGGTTTGCGTTATGACGATGAGTTCGTCAAACACAAAATTTTAGACGCCATGGGCGACCTTTACATCATTGGCAAACCTTTCATTGCAAGTTATACCGCTTTCCGTTCTGGCCATGCCATGAACAATCAATTGTTGCGAGCGCTGCTCGATCAGCCTGATGCTTATGAGATTGTCAGCTTTGACGATGTCAAAAAAGCACCTGCAGGTTTTGCACTGCCTGTGCGAGCCTGGTAACGCATCCGCATGAACACTTCTGCTCAGTCGTCTCTGCGCGACCTGCTGTCGCACCAGCCCTTTGTAAGATTTTGGCTGGCACGGTTGGCGGGCATTTTGGCCACGCAAATGCTGATGGTGGCGTTGGCATGGCACATGTACGACATCACGGGCAGCGCTTGGGACCTAGGGTTGGTGGGCTTGTTTCAGTTTGTGCCCGGTCTCATACTCACCCTGCCTGCTGGACAAATTGTGGACAGATTTCACAAAGTGCATATTTATGCCAGTTGCATGTTGGTTCAAACAGCCGTGGCGGGTTTGCTGGTGTGGGGCACTTCAGCCGATCAAGTGACGCGTGAGTTGGTGCTCTTCATCTCGGCGGTGTTGGGCATGGTGCGCGCTTTTCAAATGCCGACCCAGCAAGCCTTAACGCCGCATTTGGTACCCACCCATTTGTTGCAACGTGCCGTGGCCTTAAGCTCCACGGGTGTTCAAACGGCCGTCATCAGCGGGCCTGCCTTGGGAGGTATTCTGTATGCCTTGCATGTCAACGCCGTTTATGCCACGTGCGCAGCTTTTTTGTTCATCGCCTTTTTGTTGGCCTTGTCTGTTCGTTACGACCATCAACCCTCCAAAGCTGCTGCAGATTTACGCAGCGTGTTGGCAGGTGCTCACTTTGTGTGGCATCACAAAGTTTTGTTAGGCGCCATTGCCTTAGATTTGTTTGCTGTTTTGTTGGGCGGCGTTACTGCGCTTCTGCCCATTTATGCCAAGGACATTTTGAATACAGGTCCTGAGGGCTTGGGACTGTTGCGATCTTCGCCAGCCGTTGGTGCTCTGATCATGGCGGCCGTGCTCACACAGTGGCCTATCGAGCGCCGTGTGGGACGTTGGATGCTGATTGCTGTAGCGGTTTTTGGGATGGCCAATTTTGTATTTGGCATTTCTACGCACTTTGTTTTGTCGATGGTCGCCTTGATGGTGGCCGGTGCTGCAGACAACGTGAGTGTGGTGACGCGCCTAACCTTGCTTCAGCTGGAAACACCTGACGACATGCGTGGCCGTGTGGCTGCCGTTAACTCCCTTTTCATTGGGGCATCCAATCAATTGGGTGAATTTGAGTCTGGTGCCACTGCTGCAATGTGGGGGCCGGTTGGCTCAGCGGTCTTTGGCGGTTTGGCGACCGTTGGGGTTGCCTTGGCTGCCGTCAAATTATTTCCAGATTTGGCCAACCGAGATCGCATGGTCGTGCCAAATTCAAACAACTCAAACCACTGAAGTTCAATGACTGCGTCCGTCGCGGTACATGCCGTGGGTTTTGCGATTGAGCACATCCAAGGCCGCCAACTTGTTCATTGAAGGACTGGCATGCGCATGCGTGATGGCCAAACCCAGCGCATCAGCCGCATCGGGGCCAGGAACTGACGGCAACTTGAGCATGCGCTTGACCATCTCTTGAATTTGCGACTTGGCAGCACGGCCATGCCCAGTGATGGCTTTTTTCATTTGCAATGCGGTGTATTCGGCCACCATCAAATTGCAAGTGACCAAGGCTGTGACGCAACAACCACGGGCTTGCCCCAACAGCAACGTGGCTTGAGGATTGACGTTCACAAACACAATTTCGACCGAAGCGGCATTGGGTTGATAGCGTTGGTTAATTTCCAAGATGCCGTCGTAGATCACCTTCAAGCGATTGGGCAAGTTGCCTTGTTGAACCTTGTCGGTGCGTATGACACCACTGGCCACATACGTCAATTTCGAACCCTCAACATCAATCACCCCAAAGCCAGTGGTTTGGAGACCGGGGTCAATGCCAAGAATTCTCATGGGATGTAAATTCTGCTTCAGTTAGGGCAAGGCGACATCGTTCATGCGTGCCATGATGGTTTGTGCGCGGTCGCTCAAGTAAGCGGATTGCGGTAATTTTTCAAAATACCGCGGTCGCGGTAGCATGACTGCCAAACGCGCGGCTTCCCATGCACTGAGTTGCTTTGCAGACTTTTGAAAGTAATGACGCGCTGCTGCTTCGGCGCCAAACACGCCACGTCCCCACTCCACGTGGTTGAGGTAGATGGTGAGAATTTGAGGTTTAGACAAAAAGCTTTCTAAGGCCAGCGTGATAACCCATTCTTGTGCCTTTCGGACTAGCGTGCGTTCGCCACTGAGCAGCAAGTTTTTAGCCAATTGTTGTGTGATGGTGGAGCCGCCCACAATCTTGGGTGCAACTGCTTTGCCGTTTTTTTTCTGTGCAGTTTGCGCTTCTAATGTGGCTTCTGCCTTGGCGTTTTGACGCCAAGCTTTTTCAACGGACTCCCACCAAACGCCATTGTGGCTTTTAAAGCCGCTGTCCTCGGAAGCCAAAACGGCGCGTTGGAGGTTCTTGGCAATTTGGTCAGAAGGCGTCCAAGTTTGGCGCCACATCAAAGCACCTTGACTGCTGGCAATTTGCCATGCTTGTGACCGTTCAAATGCGGTTGATGAGGGATCAACCAGCGCCATGAAGGCCACGCGACCTGCAAAAAATAATTGCAAAACCAACAAGCCGCCCAACAGCAAGAAGAGCCATTGTTTGAGTGCATTCAACACGTTGCGCATAGGCCGTCAGTGTACAAAGCTTGCAAGGACTTGAACAGGGTTTGATGAAGGCTAGATCAGGACTGCGCCACCAAAGCACGCAACTCAGCCAGCACAGGTGCCGTTGGCGGTCGTACGCCGCGCCACAATTGGAATGATTCTGCGGCTTGCTCTACCAACATGCCCAAGCCATCGCGTGCCACAGCGCCATGGGAACTGGCCCAATCCATAAAGCGTTGGCTGGCAGGACCATACATCAAGTCGCAAGCCATGCCATGACGGCTAAGCACGCTGGCCGGTACGGGCAACTCGCCCTGGTGCAAACTGCTGCTAGAGGCGTTGATGACCACATCAAAGGCTTGGCTGTGAAGAATCTCATGCTGCAAATCAAATGCTTGGCAGTCAACGCCTTCTGCCAACGCCAGTGCAGCATGCCGATTGACCATGTGCACAGCTTTGTCGAGTGTGCGGTTGACCACAACAATGCAGCGCGGTTTTTCGCAAAGCAAAGGTCCTAAAACACCTGCAGCAGCCCCGCCAGCACCAATGAGCAACAAACTTTTGCCTTGCAAGCTGCAGCTTGCGTTGCGCACCAAATCGTTGACCAAGCCCAAACCGTCTGTGTTGTCACCCCAGATTTCGTGACCGTCAAACTTCAAGGTGTTGCAGGCTTGCGCCAAACTCACGCGCGGGCTGCAGCGTGTTGCCAGAGCCGCCGCTTCGGTTTTAAAAGGCAATGTGACGTTGCAACCTTTGCCACCCTGGGCTTGAAAGGTTTGCAACGCTGTTGCAAAGCCATCGATGGGTGCCAAAGTTTTGCGATAGGCCAAAGCTTGCCCCGTGAGTTGTGCAAAGCGCGTATGTATCCAAGGCGATTTGCTGTGTTCAATGGGATGACCGAAAACGCAGTATGTGTCCATGCATAAGTCCGTTAAGGGGTTCGCTGAACGGGTGTTGAGCGAGAGGAAGCGTTGTTGGGCTGTGGCGCCAGCATTTGGGTTTCAAGCCTTTCATCGCGAGCAAAGTGAAAGCGCGAGACCACCACCAATTGATCGGCTTGGCGTTTCATCTCTGGTGTAAATGCTTCAAAGGGCGATGCACCCCGCACAATGGCTTGTGCCCTTTGGTCAAGCAGTGGCTTGTCGGAGGCACTGGCAATTTCAGTGGCCAATACCTGACCTTGTGCATCCAGTGTGATCACCATGGTGAGGCTACCGTAGAGTTTTTCACCCGCAGCTTGGGGGAAATTTTCGGTGCCAGTGATTTCAATGGTACGGCGCAATTTGTCGTAGTAGCGCGCAAACGAGACTTCTTGGGTAGCAGGTCCGATGTAACGTTTCTTAGGACCACCTTGCAGGGCTTGCGTTTGTTTTTCGATCTGTGCCAGCTGGCTAGAGAGTTGATGTTTGCGCTCTTTCAATGCCTCAGCTTGGCCTTCGCTGTTTGCCGCAGGGCTTTGGCTGTTCAGCTGTGACAACTCTTGTTTGAGTTGTTGAAGCAGGCGAACTTGTTCGTTTTTCAGTGCTTCAATTTTTTTTTCAACTTGCTGAAGCTCTTGGCCACTTTGATCTTTTTTGGAGGCACTGACGGGGCTACTTTGCATGCGCGTGCCAGGAACTTGTCCGCCGCCCGCTAAGTTGACTTGAGCCAAGGCCATCGCTGTATCGGGCGCGTTGGTGCTTCGAGAGTTGACCAGCACCACTTCTAAAGTTTGAGTGTCAAACAGGCGATCAAAAGTGGCGGGTGAGGCCCATTTCAAAGTCAGCAAACCTGCATGCAGCAACACCGACAGACCCAGTGCCCACATCAAGGTTCGATGTGAGGTGCGCGCAGCAAAAGGCTGGGTGGGCATTGACATCTTGCTCAATCTTCAGCGGGTGCCTCGTTGACATTCATCGCAATGGCAATGGGGCCTGAAGCGGCTTCGTCAAGGTCTTCCAAGGCTTCGTCCAAGCCGTCTTCGGAGGTCTGGGTTTTGTCATCTTCAGAGATGATTTTCTCTAGCACCGTGCCACTTACATCTAGCGCCATGGCATCAATTGCACCCAATTGCACTTTGACTTTGTCTGCTCGCATCAGGCCAGATGCACCCATGACGGTGAGCATGAGGGGCAAGTTGTCGGCTCGAACCAACCAACTGCCACCCGCCATTTCTTTCACCAGACTGGCCACCAGCTCGGTGATGTTTTCTTGGCGCAAGTACTGCAAAGTCCAAAAACGTTCCATGCCAGATTGGTAAGCGTTGTAGGCCGTGTAGGCGGCGTCGAAAGCACTGATGATGGCAAACAGTTGCGCATCTTTGGGCTTGAAAGGGGCGGCCAGGGCAGCTGTCGCACCGTGTTTGGCGCAGGCAATGATTTGCCATTGGTTGACCAAATCGGTGTATCGGCGCAGTGGCGAAGTGCTCCAAGCATAAGCAGGCACGCCAATGCCTGCGTGAGGCAAAGCCTTGGTTCCCATGCGAACTTTGACACCGGGCGCCATGCTGGCTTGGCTTCGGTAAATGGCGGGCACACCCAAGCTGGCCAGCCATTGGCCCCAAGTGCTGTTGGCCAAGATCATGGCTTCTGCCACGATCAAGTCGAGCGGCGCGCCTCGTTGGCGAACAGATATTTGCACCGTCTCTTGACCTGTGGGAGGCGCGTCTTTGTTGTCGCGCACCAAGCGAAAGTTGTAATCAGGACGGTTGAAGTTTTCGGGCTTGCCGCGCACGACCTCGCGCCCTGCTTTCAGGTGCTGCGCCAAGCGCCAGAAAAAGGCCAATTCGCTGTGAGCTATGGGCAATTGAGGTTCGCCCTCACGAGTGGCCGGCGAAGCTTCATCTAACCAAGCTGGCGTGACCCATTGGTCAAGCTGGTCATGTCGCAAGTTGGCGCGGATGGGGACGCGCTCCAGTTTGGTTTCGCTGTGCGCTATCTTGAGTGTCGTTTCATCAAAAGTGACGTAAAGTGAAACAGCTGGGCACGCCTGACCTTCGGCCAAGGTGTAACTTTGCACAACCTCGTCGGGCAGCATGGTGATTTTGTAGCCCGGCATGTACACCGTCGACAATCGATGGCGGCCCACGTTGTCGATGGCGCTGTTGGGCTCAATGGCCAAGCCAGGCGCGGCAATGTGAATGCCCACCACCACCTTGCCTGTGCCCAAACCTTGCAGGGACAGGGCGTCGTCAATTTCGGTGGTTTGCGAATCGTCGATGGAATAGGCTTGAACCGTGGCCAAAGGCAATTCTTGCGCAATGGCAGGCGCATCCAATTTGGGGAAACCTGTACCTTTGGGAAAGTTGTCGAACAAAAAACGCTGCCAATGAAAGTCATAAGCGCTGGCAATGGCACCTGCGTTTTGCAACAAGGTGAGCGGTGCCGTTTGGCTGGCGCGGCTGGCCTCGACCACGGCTTTGTATTCGGGTGCATTTTTGTCTGGGCGGAACAAAATTTTGTAAAGCTGCTCTTTGATGGGCGCCGGACATTGGCCCGCCATCAATTCGAGCGACCAGCTTTCAATTTGCGCTTGAATTTGTTTTTTCTTTTCAATGCCTGCCAAGGCCAACTGCACAGTTTCGGCAGAGGCTTTTTTGAAACGACCTTTGCCAGCCCGGCGAAAATAATGCGGTGCTTCGTATAGTCGAATCAAAGCCCCCACTTGTTGTGCCGTAGAGGCATCGGCATTGAAATACTCGCGCGCCACATCGGCAAAACCGAACTCGGTGTCGGGCGCAAATTCCCATGCCAAATCAAGCTCGATGCTTTGGCTGATGAGGGTGGCTTCGGCCAGCAGCTGGGTTGGGCCAGGTTTGTCAAATTTCAAAAGCACATTGGCGCCTTTGACCTTGACCCGCTTGCCGCTGTCCAATTCCACTTGCACAGAAGCTTCTGCCTCTGACATGACACGTCCGGCAACAAATTTGCCAGCTTCTTCAAACAATAAATACATGGGGCCAATTGTCCCATGCGAAGGCCCTTGGGTGATCCAGGAGGGGTTCAAATTTAATGGTAAAGCCACTAATTCTGCCGAAGCAAAGGATAATTAAGGGATGTCCCGTGTCATTGAAAAGCCCAGCTGGTTCTCTCGATTCCTTCATTTGTTTGAAGGTTTTGATGGCCCATTGGCTTTCGCAGTCTTTCTGCTGGCCTGTGCAGGCATGTTGATCATGTACTCCTCGGGCTATGACCATGGCACGCGTTTTGTCGACCATGGCCGTAACATGCTCATTGCCGGCAGCATCATGTTTGGGGTGGCCCAAATACCGCCCCAACGGCTCATGAGCCTGGCCGTGCCCATTTACACCGCAGGTGTCTTGTTGCTCATTGCTGTGGCTATTTTTGGCATTACCAAAAAGGGCGCCAAGCGTTGGCTCAATGTGGGGGTGGTCATTCAGCCTAGCGAAATTCTCAAAATAGCCATGCCCCTGATGCTGGCTTGGTGGTTTCAAAAACGCGAAGGCCAACTGCGGCCGCTTGACTTTGTTGTGGCGAGTGTCTTGCTGATCATTCCCGTCGGCCTCATCATGCGTCAACCCGACCTAGGCACTGCTTTGTTGGTCCTCAGCACTGGCTTGGCCGTGTTGTTTTTTGCCGGTTTGAGTTGGCGTCTTATTTTGCCGCCCGTTTTGCTAGGGTTGGTTGGCTTGGTGCTGTTGGTATCGATGGAAACCCAGTTGTGTGCCGAGGGTGTCGATTGGAAAGTGTTGCACGAATACCAACGCCAGCGCGTTTGTACGCTACTGGATCCTGCGCGAGACCCTTTGGGCAAAGGTTTTCACATCATTCAAGGCATGATTGCCATTGGATCCGGGGGCTTTTGGGGCAAGGGTTTTATGCAAGGTACGCAAACCCATTTGGAATTCATTCCCGAGCGCACCACCGACTTTATTTTTGCGGCCTTTTCTGAAGAGTTTGGTCTGCTCGGAACCTTGCTCTTGATTTCGGCCTTTTTCTTCTTGGTTTTTCGAGGTTTGGTGATTGCCAAAGAAGCGCCTTCTTTGTTCACCCGCTTGCTTGCAGGCAGTGTCAGCATGATTTTCTTTACCTATGCCTTTGTCAATATGGGCATGGTCAGTGGCATTTTGCCCGTGGTGGGTGTGCCATTGCCCTTCATCAGCTACGGCGGCACAGCCATGGTCACCTTGGGGTTGGGCTTGGGCATTTTGATGTCCATTGCCAAGGCCAAGCGACTGGTTCAAACCTAAGCGCTCACTAAAAGAAGGCCGACTGTCCGTTCTTCAGCAGGACCGCCTCAGCTTGCCTACAATGGCAACATGATTTCACGCGAACCTACCATTGAACGCTTGGCCACCGCCAGGTCCTTGTTACTCGAGCCCTTTGGCTTGGACGAAACCCATTTGGCCAAGGCCTTGAGCGCCATCAAAGCGCACAAAGTGGACGACGCCGATTTGTATTTCCAGTACACACGTGTCGAGGGTTGGAGTTTGGAAGAGGGCATTGTTAAAACTGGCAGTTTCAGCATTGACCAAGGCGTCGGCGTCAGAGCCGTAGCAGGCGAGAAAACAGCCTTTGCTTATTCAGACGACATCTCTGAAGCATCTTTGATGGATGCCGCCCAAACTGTGCGCGCCATTGCGCAAGCCAATCAACATCAAAAAGCAAAAGTGCCCACTCGCAAAATTGCAGGCATCCGTTCGCTTTATCCCGCACTCGACCCCATGGGCACGCTCAACAGCACAGACAAAGTGCAGTTGTTAGAAAAAGTAGAGCAGTTAGCACGTGCCAAAGATCCGCGCGTGGTGCAAGTCATGGCCGGGTTGGCCAGTGAGTACGACGTGGTCATGGTGGCACGTGCAGATGGCACCTTGGCCGCCGACGTCCGGCCCTTGGTGCGCTTGTCGGTCACGGTCATTGCCGAGCAAAACGGCCGACGTGAAGTTGGCAGCGGTGGTGGCGGTGGTCGATTTGGTTTGGCTTATTTTGACGATGCCATGGTCAATGCCTATGTAGACGATGCCGTGCATGCCGCATTGACCAACTTGGATGCGCGCCCAGCACCTGCTGGCGTCATGACTGTGGTCTTGGGTCCAGGCTGGCCAGGTGTGCTGTTGCACGAAGCCATTGGTCATGGTTTGGAGGGCGACTTCAACCGAAAAGGTTCCAGCGCCTTCAGCGGCATGATCGGTCAGCGTGTGGCAGCCAAAGGCGTTACGGTCTTAGACGATGGCACCATTTCTGACCGTCGTGGTTCTTTGAACGTGGACGATGAAGGCTGTCCCAGCCAGCGCAATGTGCTGATTGAAGACGGTATTTTGAAGGGCTACATTCAAGACGCCATGAATGCACGCCTGATGGGCGTGAAGCCCACGGGTAACGGACGCCGTGAAAGCTATGCGCACATTCCCATGCCACGCATGACCAACACGTACATGTTGGGTGGTGACAAAGCGCCCGAAGAAATTGTGGCCAGTATTAAAAAAGGCTTGTATGCCACCAACTTTGGTGGGGGTCAGGTCGACATCACCAGTGGCAAGTTTGTGTTTTCGGCCAGTGAAGCCTACTGGGTTGAAAATGGCAAGATTCAGTACCCCGTGAAGGGCGCCACCTTGGTGGGTAGCGGCCCAGAGTGCCTCAAACAAGTCAGCATGATTGGCAATGACATGCGCCTTGATTCAGGTGTGGGCGTGTGTGGAAAAGAAGGTCAAAGCGTGCCCGTAGGTGTGGGGCAACCCACTTTACGGATAGAAGGCTTAACCGTGGGCGGCACCGCTTAAGGGGTTGTGCCTTTTAAATTGTCAGAAAACTGCCAAAAACTTGTGCTACATTCTTTTCCTATGAACTTCCGCTGCAGCTTTTTTAGCTTTTATTTTGCATTCTCTGTCCTAGGCGGACGAGAGGCCAGCGCATAAGTCACTGAACCCCTCTACCAACCGCCGGACTCAACCCCGGTTTTTTTTTGCAAACACAGATTTCTTAATTTTATTTTTGAACAGGAGCACACGATGAACACCAAAGCCAAAGCCAATTCGGAGCCTCGTTATGCAAACCCCGCAGACCGTATGGGACAAACTGACGACGAGCGTATCAAGGACATCACCGTGTTGCCACCCCCAGAACATTTGATGCGGTTTTTCCCGATCACGGGAACGGCTGTCGAGACGCTGATCTCGCAAACGAGACGCAAAATTCACAACATCATGGCGGGCAAAGACGATCGCTTGTTGGTGGTCATTGGCCCTTGCTCTATTCACGACCCTGCGGCGGCCTTGGACTACGCCCGCCGCCTGAAACCCTTGCGAGACAAATACCAAGACACCTTGGAAATTGTGATGCGCGTGTATTTTGAAAAACCCAGAACCACGGTGGGTTGGAAGGGTTTGATCAATGATCCTTACTTGGACGAGAGCTTTCGCATTGACGAAGGTTTGCGCATCGCGCGGCAGCTGCTGATTGAAATCAACCGCCAAGGTTTGCCAGCTGGCAGCGAGTTCTTGGACGTGATTTCACCCCAATACATCGGCGATTTGATCAGCTGGGGTGCCATTGGCGCGCGCACCACCGAAAGCCAAGTTCACCGTGAATTGGCGTCAGGTTTGTCGGCCCCCATTGGCTTCAAAAATGGCACTGATGGCAACATCAAAATTGCAACCGACGCCATTCAAGCCGCAGAGCGAGGCCACCACTTTTTATCGGTTCACAAAAATGGTCAAGTGGCGATTGTGCAAACACTGGGCAATCCAGATTGCCATGTCATTTTGCGGGGCGGCAAAACGCCCAACTATGACGAAGCGAGTGTCAATGCAGCTTGCAAAGACTTGTCAACGGCCAAACTCAAGCCCACCTTGATGATCGATTGCAGCCATGCCAACAGCAGCAAGCAGCACGAGCGTCAGATCGATGTGACCAATGACATCTCGGCGCAAATCAGCAAAGGCTCGCGTCAGATTTTTGGCGTGATGGTGGAAAGTCATTTAGAGGGCGGTGCGCAAAAGTTCACGCCAGGCAAAGACGATCCCAGTGCTTTGAAATACGCTCAAAGTATTACCGATGCGTGCATTGGCTGGCCCGACAGCGAAAAAGTCTTGGAGACTTTGTCCAAGGCAGTGCTTGCACGTCGTCAAAAATAAAAACAAAGGATGCGGCCCTGTTGCGACAAGGGCTGCACTGATGTTTCAAAAGCGTCTTTGAACAGACGCTTTTTTCATAAAGAATGCAAAGCCTTCAAGAGCTTGTCATGGATGCCACCAAAGCCGCCATTGCTCATGCAAAGCAAATGATCGCCTGGCTGAACCTGCGCCATGACTTGATTGACCAATTCATCAATGTTGCCAGCCACTTGTGCTTTGTGGCCCATTTCAGCCAAGGCTGCACTGGCATCCCAATCCAAGCCGCCGCTGTGGCAGAAAGACAAGTCAGCTTGTTCCAAGCTCCAGGGCAACTGAGACTTCATGGTGCCTAGTTTCATGGTGTTGCTGCGTGGCTCGAAGATGGCCAAAATGCGTTGTGTGCCGACTTGTCGGCGCAAGCCATCAAGTGTGGTGCGAATAGCTGTGGGGTGATGGGCAAAGTCATCGTAGACCGTCACGCCCGCCTCTGTGCCACGCACTTCCATGCGTCGCTTGACGTTTTGAAAACTCGACAAAGCTTTGGCCGATACTTCAGGTGAGACGCCCACATGTTCGGCTGCAGCAATGGCAGCCAGTGCATTGAGCTGGTTGTGCACGCCACCCAGTGACCATTCGACATGCGCCACGACGCGGCCTTGCTGCAACACATCAAAGGCGCCAGGCCCCCCTTGTGCTGAAAAATCACTGACAGTTGCGCCAAAACTGCGCACCTCGCTCCAGCAACCTTGCGCCAAAACGCGCGTCAAACTTTCTTCTAAACCATTGACCACCAAGCGGCCATGTCCAGGTACCGTGCGAACCAGATGATGGAATTGACGTTCGATGGCTTTGAGGTCGTCAAAAATGTCGGCGTGGTCGAATTCCAAATTGTTCAAGATGGCCGTGCGCGGGCGGTAGTGAACAAACTTGCTGCGCTTGTCAAAAAAGGCCGTGTCATATTCATCGGCTTCGATCACAAAGTATTGACGCGTGTGGCCATCGACCCGTTGCCCCAATCTGGCTGACACGCCAAAGTTCAAGGGGACCCCACCTACCAAAAAACCAGGCCTGAGACCTGCCGCCTCCAAAATCCAAGTCAACATGGAAGTCGTGGATGTTTTGCCATGCGTGCCTGCAACCGCTAGCACATGGCGGCCTTGCAGCACGTGCTCTGACAGCCACTGAGGCCCACTGGTGTAGGCTGCGCCTGACTCTAAAATGGCTTCCATCAACGGGAATTTGGGTTCGCCAGAAGGCAGGCGACTGCGGCTGACCACGTTCCCAATCACATAAAGATCGGGTTGGAGTTGCATCTGATCGACACCGAACCCTTCGATCAACTCAATGCCCAAAGCTTCGAGTTGGTCGCTCATGGGCGGGTAGACGCCTGCATCACAGCCTGTGACGCGGTGACCCGCTTCTCTTGCCAAGGCGGCCAGACCTCCCATGAAGGTGCCGCAAATTCCCAATATGTGTATGTGCATAAGGGGATTTTAGGCGGTGCACAATGGTGCCATGGCAGACATAACAGATGAAATTGCAGCCTCGGCTGCACAATGCGTCGTGGAGGAAGGCTTGGAATATGGGCCGGCCAAGCGACGTGCGCTCAAAATCCTCGGCTTACCGCCCAAAACGCCCTTGCCAAACAATGAGCAACTTGAAGCACAGGTCAAAGACTACATCGAGCTCTTTTGTGCTGACACACAGCCCACCGAGTTGTTGGCTTTGCGTCAACATGCTTTGATGTGGATGCAGCGCTTGCAAGACTTTCGACCTTATTTGGGCGGGGCCGTGTGGCACGGCACTGCTACGCGTTGGTCTGACATTTACCTGCAGTTGTTTTGCGACGATGAGAAATCTTGTGAAATTGAGCTCATCAACAAAGGCGTCGATTTTGAAGCGCGTACGGTGAATGGTTTGCATGGCGAGCCTGTGGAGGCGCTCAGCATTCACAGTTTTTGCAAGGAATTGGGTGAAGAAATTGGTGTTCACCTGTTGATCAATGAATATGACGATGTGCGCGGCGCACTGAAAGCCGATGCGCAAGGGCGTGCACCACGGGGTGATGCCTTGGCTGTACAAAGGCTGATAGAAACAAAATCGATTTAATTATCAGAAGTTGATGGAATAAGAATGTCAGATCACGAAAATTTCAAGAACATATCAACTGAGGCATCACCCCCAGAGGAGGCCGCTATGCGTCGGCGACATTGGTTGACGGCTGGTGTTGCCGCTGCGGCAGGTCTGGCAGGCGCTTGGGTGGCTTGGCAAAAGTACCAGCCTCAAGATGTTTTGGACGAGGTTGCTCAGAACTTTTGGAATCAGGAGTTCGAAAAGCCTGAGGGGGGTACTTTGCGGCTGCAAGAATTCCGTGGAAAACCTTTGCTGGTTAACTTTTGGGCCACCTGGTGCCCTCCTTGTATTGAGGAACTTCCTTTAATTGATGCTTTTTACAAGCAAAATTCATCTAAATCATTTCAAGTCATCGGCTTGGCTGTAGATCAACCCAGTCAGGTCAGGCGCTACTTGACGCAAAAGCCCTTGCAGTTTCCAAACGGTTTGGCTGGTTTTGTGGGCACAGAGTTAGGGAAAAGTTTGGGCAATGAAGCGGGTGTCTTGCCTTATAGCGTACTTTTCGATGCAAAAGGCAATCTTTTAATGAAAAAAGCAGGCAAATTAGATCAGAAAGATCTAGACAGCTGGTTGCAAAAAGTCACTTAAAGCCAATTCAAGTGTCAAATGCTGTTTCTGAAGGTGTGAAAGAGATAGAGGTTGCCATTTTGAAATTGAAAATGAGTGCATTTGTAGGCACTTAGCTGTGTTTTTAGTGTAAATTCCACGTTTTCGCTAGCAAACACAGGGGGTAACATGGATTTGCGCAAATTGAAAACCTTGATCGACTTGGTTTCCGACTCCAACGTCACAGAATTGGAAATTACAGAAGCTGAAGGCAAGGTTCGCATCGTCAAGGGCCCTGTTGCTTCTGGTGCCCCCGTCCTTACACAACAAGTCATGGTGCCAGCTGCACAAGTTGCCGCCCCCGTTGCCGCGCCCACTGTGGCTGAAATTGCGGAAGCTGCGGCAGTTACCGCGTCTGCAGTTGCTGCTGAAGCCGCAGCAGCAGGGCATACCGTCAAGTCGCCTATGGTGGGCACTTTCTATAAATCTTCTAGCCCTGGCGCTGCCCCCTTTGTACAAGTGGGCGACACCGTCAAAGAAGGCGATACCCTTTGCATCATTGAAGCCATGAAGATTTTGAATGAAATCGAATCTGACAAGTCTGGCACTGTGAAGCAAGTCTTGTGTGAAAACGGTCAGGCCGTCGAATACGGTCAAGCCCTCTACATCATCGAATAACCCACCGGGATTCTCATGTTCAAGAAAATTCTGGTTGCGAATCGTGGGGAAATTGCCCTGCGAATTCAACGTGCGTGTCGCGAGTTGGGCATCAAGGCTGTCATGGTTTACTCTGAAGCAGACCGCGAAGCCAAGTATGTCAAGTTGGCTGAAGAGGCTGTTTGCATCGGACCTGCTGCATCCAACCTCAGTTACCTCAACATGCCGGCCATCATTTCGGCTGCGGAGGTGACCGATGCTGAAGCCATTCACCCAGGTTATGGCTTCCTCAGTGAAAACGCCGACTTTGCCGAGCGGGTCGAAAAAAGCGGTTTCCAATTCATCGGACCTACGCCCGAGTCCATTCGCATCATGGGCGACAAAGTGTCGGCCAAACAAGCCATGATCAAGGCGGGTGTGCCTTGCGTCCCAGGCTCAGAAGGCGAGTTGCCCGACGATCCCGTCATCATCCGCCGCACAGCCAAGAGCATTGGCTACCCCGTCATCATCAAAGCGGCAGGCGGTGGCGGTGGTCGCGGCATGCGCGTGGTGCACACCGAAGCTGCTCTCATCAATGCGGTGCAAATGACCAAGGCCGAAGCCGGTGCTGCGTTTGGCAATCCTGCGGTCTACATGGAAAAGTTCTTACAGAACCCCAGGCACATTGAAATTCAAGTGCTGGCCGACAAACACAGAAATGCGGTTTACTTGGGTGAGCGCGATTGCTCCATGCAGCGCCGTCACCAAAAAGTGCTGGAAGAAGCACCGGCACCCGGCATTCCTCGCAAACTGATCGACAAAATCGGCGATCGTTGCGTCGCGGCCTGTAAAAAAATCAATTACCGCGGTGCGGGCACGTTTGAGTTTTTGTACGAAAACGGTGAGTTCTATTTCATTGAAATGAACACCCGTGTGCAAGTTGAACACCCCGTGACGGAGTGGGTCACAGGCATTGACATTGTCAAAACGCAAATCATGGTGGCGGCTGGCGAGAAGTTGCCATTCACGCAGCGGCAAATTGAAATTCGAGGCCACGCCATTGAATGTCGTGTGAATGCTGAAGACCCCTTCAAATTCACGCCTTCACCCGGGCGCATCACCACATGGCATGCGCCTGGTGGTCCTGGCATTCGTGTCGACACGCACATCTACAACAACTACTTTGTACCACCCAATTACGATTCCATGATTGGCAAAATCATTGCCCATGGCGACACGCGCGAGCAAGCCATTGCGCGCATGCAAACAGCTTTGGGTGAAACTGTGGTCGAGGGCATCACCACCAACATTCCACTTCACCGTGAAGTCTTGCGCGACTCCAAATTCATGACAGGTGGCACCAACATTCACTACCTTGAAGAGTGGCTGCGTCGTCGCAAAAACTGACCTATGTTTGAACTCAACTTGTTGTGCCCAGAGGCACGTGTAGATGTCTTGAGTGAAGCACTTGAAGCATTGGATGCCTTGAGTGTGTCGGTCGAAGATGCCGACGCGGAAACCGAGCACGAGCAAGCTTTGTTTGGTGAGCCAGGCATGCCGCCACCCAAAGACGGCTGGCAGCGTTCCAGAATTCTCGCCTTGTTTGCCAAAGAAGAGGACGCACGCGAGGCGGCTGTGTTGCTGGCAGCTCAAGATTTTTTTGAATCATGCCAAGTTTTGTCGATCTCAGCTGTGCCCGATCAAGACTGGGTGCGCCTTACGCAGTCTCAGTTTGCACCTGTAGAGATCACGCCCGAGTTTTGGATTGTGCCCACATGGCATGAACCTCCTGCACAAGCACGCCAAGTGATTCGACTCGATCCAGGCTTGGCCTTTGGTACTGGCACGCACCCCACCACACGCATGTGCTTGCGTTGGATTGCCACCCACTCCGTCAAGGATCAACGTGTGCTCGACTATGGCTGTGGTTCGGGCATTTTGGCCATTGGCGCTGCCAAATATGGTGCGACTCACATTGATGCGGTCGACATTGATGAGGCAGCCGTTACCGCCACAGAACTCAATGCCCAAGCCAATGAAGTGTCCTTGAATGCTGGCTTGCCAGATTTGGCGCAAGGCACCTACAACACAGTGTTGGCCAATATTCTGGCCACACCTTTGAAAGTTCTTGCCCCCTTGCTTTGCAGCCATGTACAAGCAGGCGGTCATTTGGTGTTGGCAGGTATCTTAGAGCGCCAAGAAGAAGAACTGATCCAGGCCTACGCAAATCACCTCACGCTGAAGGTGGCCGATCGCGAAGACGGCTGGATACTCATGACTGCGCATCGCAGTTAACCTTGCCTAATGATCTACACAGGCTTGATCACCTGGGCACTCTTGGGTGTTTTGGGTCTGATATTGCAAGCTGTGTTGCTTTTTAAAGATGCATTGGCGGCATACCATCCAACCCTCCAACCGGCTTTGGAATGGATGTGTCAATGGACAGATTGTCAAATAGCGCCATTGAAAATAGCCGATGCGGTGGTCATTGATCATGTGGCCATCGATCAGCTGCCCAATCATGTGTTGGTCGACGAAACGATGTCAATTCCGCCGCAATGGACCTTTGAAGTTCATTTGAGAAATACAGCGAAGGTCACTGTTGCCATGCCGTGGATTGAACTGACGTTGACCGATGCGCAAGATCAAGCTGTGATGCGAAAAGTGATTGATTTGACACCTTTGGGCGCACCTCGTGTACTGAAGCCAGGTGAAATTCTGACTTTGAAACATCAACTCAGCTTGCGCGATCCTCAAATCATTTTCATGGGTTATCGCTTGCTAACTTTTTACCCTTAATTCAGCGGTGCGAAACCCCATGAAAAAAGCCCGACGCAAACGCATCGGGCTTTGGCTTTGGCTAACGAGTTAACGTTGAATCAAGGCTTTGCGGCCGAAGGAAACGGCCATGCAGCTTGAGGATTCAAAGCGGTCGTGCCAGCAGCAGCAGCGGGGGCAGCGGGTGCCTTCGCAGCTTTCTTAGCGGCTTTTTTAGCAGGCTTTTTAGCGGCTTTTTTAGGAGCAGCTTTTTTAGCAGCTTTCTTGGCTACAGCTTTTTTAGCGGCTTTTTTAGGAGCTGCTGCTTTTTTAGCTGCGGCTTTTTTAGGAGCTGCTGCCTTTTTAGCGACGGCCTTTTTAGGAGCGGCTTTTTTAGGAGCTGCTGCTTTTTTAGCTGCGGCTTTTTTAGGAGCTGCTGCTTTTTTAGCTACGGCCTTTTTAGGAGCTGCTGCCTTTTTAGGGGCTGCTGCCTTCTTAGGAGCTGCCTTTTTGGGAGCAGCGGCTTTTTTCACTACGGCCTTTTTAGGGGCTGCTTTTTTTGCTGCGACTTTTTTGGGTGCCGCTTTTTTTGCAGTTGCCATGATTTTTTTCTCCTTGATC
>JBEDKQ010000075.1:0-11650 GCA_041172085.1 Pseudomonadota bacterium
GTGGCGGCGGTGGTGGCTACGGCGGTGGCGGTGGTCGTCGTGAAGGCGGCGGCGAGTCTGGTTTTCGTAGCCCATACGGCTCTGGCCCTCGTGGTGGTGGCGGTGGCAACGGTGGTGGCGGTCGTCGCGAAGGCGGCGGCGGTGGCTACGGCGGCGGTTATTAATCGCTCACGCGCTGCACTTGCATCTTAGGCACACTAGGGTGCAAGTCCAAAAAGAAGCCCTGCATTGCAGGGCTTTTTTCATGGTGCGCGGTGTTTTCGCGGTTGGTTTTTAAAGGCCCGATCGAACAATGCGTCTGGCAAGATGCGCAGTATGCGTGCAACCCAAGCCATGGGTGTTGGAATGACGCGAAAGCTGGTGCCACGTTCGATGGTCTGAAACGCTTGATCTGCAAATGCTTCTGCGGACATCAAGAAGGGCATCGGGAATTTATTTTTTTGAGTGAGTGGCGTCTTGATGTAGCCAGGTGCCAATGTGACCACTTTGAATCCGAGGGGCTTCAATTCACCGCGCAAACTTTCACAATAACTGATGGCAGCCGCCTTGCTGGCGCAGTAAGCCGCATGGCCAGGCATGCCCCGAATGCCCGCCACGCTGGCAATGCCCACCAATGTGCCAACGTATCTTTGCGGTTTCAATTGATCTGAGGGAGTTTCTGCGCGCGCTGTCATGGCGTCAATGAAGGGGTGAAAAGTGGCCGCCATGCCCATCACGTTGGTGGTCATGACTTGCTGAAGCACCTCTAAATCTGCGCGAACTCGCGTGTCCATGCCAATGCTGATGCCTGCGTTGGCAATGACCACATCGGGTACCCCTTGGGTTGCCATACAAGCTTGTGCGGCAGTCAGGATGCTGTCGGCATCGCTGACATCGGCAGCGTAGCAGCAGGCAAGCTCAGCGCTGATGCCTTGAGCGTCTAACCAAGCTTGCATGTCCGCCTGACGTCGTGCAGCCAAGGCCAGGCGCCAACCCGCTTGGTGATAGCGCAAAGCCAATGCTTGTCCAATGCCACTGGAGGCACCCGTGATGAAAACCAAAGGACGCATGATTGTCTTTCGAATATGTGAAAGCGTGATGGGGCTTTATCGCGGCGCCGCGTTGACCACGCCACGTACTTTGCCGTTCAAGGCGTACTCACCCGTTTTGCTGTTCATCTGCAAACTGTCGGCTGTGAAGATGTCTTTTCCGCGCCGAATCTCAACGGGTACATCGCTGACCAAGCGCTCTTCTTTGACAAACGCGGTGAGCGCTTGGCTGCGCAATTCAAAGCCAGCTTGTACGGCACTGCCAGAGGTGCTTGCAGACTGTGTCAGGTGAACATTGCCTGTGAAAATAATTTGCGAGCCATCACCTTTGGCAAGAGCCTGCTCGGCGAGCGCATGGATACGCCTGCCATCTTGGTTTTGGCCTTGCAATTGAACATTGCGGATGTCGAGTGTGTCGGTGTCTGGAAAGTGTTGCGCACGGTCGCCGCTTAATTCGCGCGCGAGTCGTCCCGATTTGTCGAATGATTTGACAGAAAAATGCTCAAGAAAATAATCGGGCTCGTGACGGACCTGCTTGTTGGGTGGTTCGGACAAAAAACTGGGCAAGCTGCGCACAAGCCACCAACTGCCCAAAGCAAACAGCGCCATCAACACCGCTGGCAGATAGAGTGCCAAGCGATCCAGTGCGCGCCTTAGAGCTTCCATCACGCAGCCGATGCTGAACCAACTCGGGCCAACAATTGGCCATAGTTGCCACTGGCCACCACCAGCAAATCGCAAAGTTCGCGCGCCGCACCGTGACCACCTTTGCGCGCAGTGACATAGTTTGCCAAGGCCAATGCTTGTGCATGGGCATTTTGAGGGGCGCAAGCAAACGCTGCGCGTTGCATGACTGGCAAGTCGGGCCAGTCATCACCCATGGCTGCAGCTTGGTGCCAACCCAGCCCCAGGCTTTTGAGATAGTCTTCGGCAGCAGGTAACTTGTCTTCGGTGCCAAAACGGGCGTGTTCAATGCCCAAGGCTTTCAGACGCACGCGCAATGGCGCCGAGTCGCGGCCAGTGATGATGACGGGTGTGATGCCTGCGTGCTTCAAAAGCTTTAAGCCGTGACCATCAAGGGTACTGAAGCGTTTGATGGTTTCGCCCTGTTCTGAAAAATACAAACCCCCATCGGTGAGCACACCATCGACATCAAAGAACACCACTTTCACGCCCTGCGCTTGGAGCAGCAACTCGGGTGCAAAATTCAATGCAGGTTCAATGTTTTTCATGGCTTAAATCACTTTGGCACGCATCAAGTCATTGCTGTTCAAGGCGCCGCTCAAAGTACCTGCCGCATTGACCACCAAGACGCTGGTAATTTTGAACTGCTCCATGAGCTCTGCGGCTTCAACAGCCAATGCGTCTTGGCTGACGGTGCGTGGGTTGGCATGCATCACGTCTTTGGCCAGCAAGGCGCGCAAGTCCACGCCTTTTTCAATCAGTCGGCGCAAGTCACCGTCGGTGAAGATACCCAGAATGTTGTGCTGTTCGTCGACGATGGCTGAGGCGCCCAAACCTTTGTGGCTCATTTCTCGCATGAGTTCAGAGAAGCTGGCGTTGGCGGGCACGTGGGGTACTTGATCGCCTTTGCGCATCACATCGCTCACATGGGTGAGCAAACGCCGACCCAATGATCCACCTGGGTGCGAGCGCGCAAAGTCTTCTGCCTTGAAACCGCGTGCATCAAGCAGCGCAACGGCCAAGGCATCGCCCAGTGCCAATTGGGCTGTGGTGCTGGCAGTTGGCGCCAAGTTCAAGGGGCACGCTTCTTTTTCAACACTGCTGTCAAGCACCACATCGGCGTGCATGGCCAACGCAGAGCCCATGCCACCGGTCATGGCGATGAGGGGAACACCCTGCCGCTTCAGCACGGGCAAGATCGACACCAGCTCGTCGCTCTCGCCACTGTTGGAGATGGCCAAGACCACGTCAACCGCTTTGATCATGCCCAGGTCACCGTGACTGGCTTCACCGGGGTGCACAAACATGGCGGGGGTGCCTGTAGAGGCTAACGTGGCAGCAATTTTGGAGCCAATATGACCGCTCTTGCCCATGCCTGTGACAACCACGCGGCCTTTAACGTTGAGCATCATTTGAACGGCTTGCGTGAAACGTGTGTCCAAACGAGATTTGAGGCCCAAGAGGGCGGCCGCTTCAATGTCCAAAGTCTCGCGCGCGAGTTGGAGGGCTTGTTCAGGGTTAAATGACATGGGGCTTATTTTAGCGAGGGAAGGCTAAAAGCGTGTCTATGATGACGTTCTAAACCAGAAAGCCCTATCGGAGTCGAACAAATGAGCGAAGTTGCCCTGTCCGTGAACGATTATTTGAAAAACAACATGCGGACAGTTCCCGATTGGCCAGTGGCTGGGGTGCAATTTCGCGACATCACCCCCTTGTTGCAAAACCCGAGAGTCTTTCGTGTTCTGATCGATGCCTTTGTGCATCGCTACATGGCGCCAGAGATGCGGCCCGATGTGGTGGCAGGACTCGATGCCCGCGGATTTATTTTGGGGGCTGTGGTGGCCTACGAGCTGAATGTGGGCTTTGTGCCCATTCGCAAAAAAGGAAAACTGCCGTTCACCACCGTAGAAGAGACCTACGAATTGGAGTACGGCACGGCCACCGTGGAGTTGCACACCGATGCGGTCAAGCCAGGCCAAAAAGTACTCTTGATAGATGACCTGATTGCCACAGGTGGCACCATGATGGCGGGTATGAAACTTTTAGAAAAACTGGGCGCCAAGGTGATCGAAGGTGCCGCCATTGTGGATTTGCCCGAACTAGGCGGCTCTGCCAAATTGCGCGAGACCGGTTTGCCGCTGTTCACACTGGTGAATTTTGACGGCCATTAAGTTCTGAGCAAAGCTTATTTAGGCGTTGAATTGAAGTGCTGCCAAGCCAGCATACACGCCGCCCATTTGAACCAGCTCGGCATGCTTGCCTTGCTCGACCAAGCGGCCGTGTTCTAACACCAAAATTTGATCCGCCTGTTGCACAGTGGCCAAGCGGTGGGCAATGACCAGCGTGGTGCGACCTCGCATGGCCGACTCCAACGCCGCTTGCACCATGCGCTCGCTGTGAGCATCCAGCGCGCTGGTGGCTTCATCGAGCAACAGCAACGGTGGGTTTTTAAGCATGGCGCGTGCAATGGCAATGCGTTGGCGTTGACCGCCAGACAAACGCACACCTCGTTCGCCCAGAAAGGTGTTGTAGCCTTCTGGCAAATCAACAATGAACTCTTCAGCAAATGCGGCGCGCGCAGCATCGCGAACTTCTTCGTCGGTGGCATCGGGTTTGCCATAGCGGATGTTGTCCATGGCGCTGCTAGAGAACAACACAGGCTCTTGCGGCACGATGCCGATGCGTTGTCTTAAGTCATGCAAACTGAGATTTTGGATGGGGACGCCGTCTAAAACAATCTGCCCTCGCTGGGGATCGTAGTAGCGCAGCAGCAAACCAAACAAGGTGGTTTTGCCAGCACCGCTGGGGCCCACCAAGGCCACGGTTTGACCGGCTTGAATTTGGACTGAAAAGTTTTCAAGTGCGGCTTGAAGGGGTCTTGAAGGGTAGTGAAACTGAATGCCTTCAAACGCCACGGTGCTGCCCGTTGTGGGGGGCACAGAAGTTACAGGCTGCGCAGGTGATTGCACAGGTGATGTGCTGCCCAACAATTCCATGAGTCGTTCTGTGGCGCCAGCTGCGCGCAACAGGTCGCCATAGGTTTCGCCCAACACAGCCACAGCACCTGCAAAAATGATCACATACAAAACGGCTTGGCCCAATTGGCCAGCTGAAAGATCGCCCGCAATGACTGCTTGTGTGCCCTGATACAAGCCCCACAATAAAAATGCGGCATTGGCAATGATGATGAAAGCGACCAACACAGAGCGTGCACGCGTGCGGCGAATGGCAGTTTGAAAGCCCTGCTCAGTGGCACTGGCAAAACGCGCTGCCTCGCGTGACTCTGCCGTGTAGCTTTGCACCACAGGCATGGCATTGAGAATCTCGGTGGCTATGCTGCTGGCATCGGCTACACGGTCTTGGCTGGCGCGAGACAAACGGCGCACACGTCGACCATACATCGTGGCGGGCCATACCACCAAGACCACCGTCACCACCAGCTGCAACATGACGGTGGGGTGTGCCCATACCAGCATGGCCAACGCACCCACGCCCATGACTGCATTGCGAAGTCCCATCGACAAAGAACTGCCCACCACCGTTTGAACCAAGGTGGTGTCGGCCACCAAACGGCTGATCACTTCGCCAGTGGGTGTGGTTTCGAAGAAAGCAGGGCTTTGCTGTAAAACATGGCTGTAAACGGCGTTGCGCAGGTCGGTCGTGACACGTTCACCCAACCAGCTGACGGTGTAAAAACGTGCGGCAGAAAACAAGCCCAAGGCCACAGCGACAGCAAACAACATGAGGAAATTGCCACGCAATGCCATGGCCTGTGCACCAGGGTCTGGGTGTTGTAAACCGTTGTCGATCAGTTGGCGCAATGCGACTGGAAAGACCAGGGTAGAGGCCGCCGCCAACACCAAAAACACAAGGGCCAACCCAATTTGCAAGCGGTAAGGTTTGAGAAAAGGCAGCAGGCCGCTCAAAGACTTGGGGTTTTGCGGTGCGGGTCGGTCGATGACAGCGGACTTGGCCATGGGTTTATTTACCGATACAAAAGCTAGAGAAAATAACGCCGAGCAAATCGTCAGCGCTGAACTCGCCGGTGATCTCGTTCAAGGCCGATTGTGACAATCGCAGCTCTTCAGCCAGCAAGTCAAGAGATTGTGCTTGTGCACGCAAGTGTGCATCGGCAATTTCAAGGTGCGACTGTACGCGCTTGAGGGCTTGGACATGCCGTTCACGCGCAAGGTACAAGCCTTCGTTGGCAGGCTGCCAACCTGCAGCGTTGAGCAGTTGTGTTCGCAGCACGTCGATACCTTGACCGGTTTTGGCAGACAATTGAATGTCGGTTTGCGCCTTGTTTTTTTCCGACGTTTGGCTTGCGGTTTGCGCCAAATCGCACTTGTTCCAAACGTGGATCAGTGACACACCCGTTGGCAATTGCGCAGACAAGGCGATCTGAATTTGTGAGTCGGCTTCTGCGTAGTCAGGTAAGTGTTGTCGTGTGAGGTCGTGCAAAAACAAAACAGCATCGGCTGCTGCAATTTGCGCCCAAGCGCGTTGAATGCCAATTTGCTCGACCTCATCGATACCTGCACCTTCGCGCAAACCCGCGGTGTCAATGACATGCACAGGCACACCTTCAATTTGAATGGTTTGTTGCACCACATCGCGCGTGGTGCCGGCAATAGGCGTCACGATGGCCAACTCGGCACCTGCCAAGGCATTCAGCAATGAGCTTTTGCCGGCATTGGGCTGGCCGGCAATGACCACCTTGATGCCTTCGCGCAACAGGGCGCCTTGCTGCGTACGTTCTAGCACGTTGGACAACTGTGTTTGCAAGCGATCGAGCTGACCTTGTGCATCGGCTTTTTGCAAGAAGTCGATTTCTTCCTCTGGAAAGTCTAAGGTGGCCTCCACCAACATGCGCAGATGAATCAGCTTGTCGCGTAAAACGTGAATCTCTTTGGAGAAGTCGCCCGCCAAAGAGCGACTGGCACTGCGCGCAGCCGCACCCGTTGAGGCATCGATCAAATCGGCGATGGCTTCCGCTTGCGCCAAATCGATTTTGTCATTCAAAAAAGCCCGCTGCGTGAACTCGCCCGGCGCGGCCAATCGCATGCCTTGCAAATAAGCTGTACCCGTGTTGGCGTTTATTTGGTTGGCCGCTTCCATGCAACGTGCCAACAACAATTGCAAAACGACGGGTCCACCGTGAGCCTGCAACTCAAGCACGTCTTCGCCGGTATACGAATGCGGCCCGGGAAAGAAGATGGCCAAGCCTTGGTCGATGGGCTCGCCATGCAGATCCTTGAAAGGCAAGTAGTGTGCTTGACGCGCTTGCAGAGATTTGCCGCACAAAGCGTCGGCCCATGGCTTGAGCTTGGGGCCAGAGATGCGCACGATGCCCACAGCACCACGGCCGGGTGCGGTGGCAATGGCAATGATGGGGTCCTGGTGGCGAGACAGCATGGTGTGCGTGCGAGTGGTTCGTATTTCAAAGCAACAGGGCCGCATGCGCGGCCCTGTTGTAGATGTTTCAACGCCGTTGAATGATTGCGCTCATTTGAATTTTGGCAGATTGAACTGCGGCGGTACACCCATGCGTGTATTGATGACCCACTGCTGTGCAATCGACAAGATGTTGTTGGTAATCCAATACAGCACCAAGCCCGATGGGAAGAAGAAGAACATCACGCTAAAGATGAGCGGCATGAACCACATCAACTTGGCCTGCATTGGATCTGGTGGTGCGGGGTTGAGCGCTGTTTGCAGCAAGGTTGACAAGGTCATGACCACCGGCAAGATGAAGTAAGGATCGGGTGCAGACAAATCATGAATCCAACCGATCCATGGCGCGTTGCGCATTTCAACAGAAGACAACAGCACCCAGTACAAAGCGATGAACACAGGAATTTGAACCATGATGGGGAAGCAGCCACCCATGGGGTTAACCTTCTCCTCGCGGTAAATGCGCATCATCTCTTGCTGCATTTGTTGTGGGTTGTCTTTGTTGCGCTCGCGCATCTCCATGATCTTGGGATTGATGGCCTTCATTTTGGCCATGCTGGCGTAGGCCTTGGCATTGAGCCAGTAGAAGGCCAATTTCAACAAGAACACCAGCGCCACAATGGCCCAGCCCCAGTTGTGCAAGAAGCCATACAAACGGTCAAGCAACCAGTACAAAGGCTTGGCCAGCACCGTGAGCCAGCCATAGTCTTTGACCAACTCCAAGCCGGGCGTGATCACTTCCAGCATTTTCTCTTCTTGAGGACCGACAAACAAAGTTGCGTCCAATGTTTTGGTTTGACCAGGCGCCACTTCGCTGAAGGGTGTGATCATGCCAACAGCGTACAAGTTGTTGTCAACTTTGCGTGCAAAGTTTTCACGTTGGGTGTTGCTGGGCAAAACCCAAGCCGAGGCAAAGTAATGCTGCACCATGGCCACATAACCCTGCTGGGTGGTTTTTTCGAATTCAGCTTTGTTCTTTTCGATGTCGGTGAATTCGATTTTTTGATACTTCTTAGCGTCTGTGTAGACCGCAGGGCCTGTGAAGGTGGAGTAAAAAGACGACTCGCCATCGGGCTTGTTGCCATCGCGCACCAACTGGACATACAACTGGGGTGTGGCGGCCACACTGCCTGTGTTGACCACTTGGTGGGCCACTTTGAGGGCATAACTGCCGCGGGTGAGGGTGTAGGTTTTGACCAACTTCAAGCCGCCGACGTCTGCGGACTCAAACTGCAAAACCAATTCATTTTGACCGTCTTTGAGCGTGCGTTCACCCGTGAACTTCATGGGTGTTTTGTGCGTTGCAAAGGCACCGCCAATGAGACCTGTTTGTGCCACATAAACACGGGCTTTGCTTTCATCAAGCAAGATGAATGGTTTTTGGGTGTCGTTCAAGTCGCTGAATTTGACAAATTCGCTTCGCAGCAAAGAGCCACCTTCTGTGTCAAAGCTGAGCTTCAGAACATCTGTGCTGACTTCAATTCGCTCGCGTGCTGTTGCGGCAGGCGCGCTGGCAACGCCAGGCACTTGTGAGGGGCCAGCCAGCGGGGCTGCAGGCGCAGGTGCACTGGCCGTTGGCACGCCGGCAGTTGTGTTGCCGGCAGTTTCTGGCGCGGTTGCCACGGTGGGTTTTGGGAAGAAGGTGGCTTTGTGACCGTTGTAGATCTGCCATTGGTCCCAAAGCAGAACCATGGAGAAGCCAAAAATGACCCATAAAAAGGTGCGGCGAATATCGTTCATGAAGACTTCTTCGAAGTGTTGTGAGTTAACGGGTGATGCAATAAACGCGAAAGCCACTTGGGCGCCTGTTCGGGCACTGGGTCGTGACCGCCATTGCACCAAGGGTGGCAACGGCCGATGCGTTTGAGGGTGAGGTAGCTGCCGACACCCGCGCCGTGTTGCTTCAGGGCATCCAAAGCATAAACAGAACAGGTGGGCTCAAACCGACATGCCGATCCTAACCAAGGGCTGAGAAAAAGGCGATAACCTTTCACGATGCCGATCAATAGTTGTTGAATCATGACTTGTTGGCTGCGCGTTCGAACAGTTGCTCAAGTTCTTGCCTGACGGCCAGTTTGAGCAGGCGCGATGTGGCGCTGATGAATTGCTGGCGGTCAAAGCCTGAACGCAGCCGAACCACATGCGCTGCACACGGCATGCGCACTTCAAACTGCGAGCTGACGGCATAAATTTGACGTTTGATGGCATTGCGAGTAACAGCCCGCTTGGCCCATCGCTTGGGCACCATGGCACCCATCCAAACATCGACTGAATGAAACAAGGGGGCGCCTTGGGCGCCAGATGCTTCTGCAGATGACGCCGACCTGATTTCAGGCAAGCTAAGGCGGTGTAACGCAAAATGCGGCGTGCGAGATACCGTGCCGCCGGCAAGGGCGGCCTGAAATTGAGGGCGGGTTTTTAAACGCTGCACACCACTGCCGAGTCATGGATTTGCTCAGCAGCCAAGCCAATAGAGGGCAAGGCTTAGGCGGCTGTATTAGGCTGCCAGGCGTTTACGGCCTTTGGCGCGGCGTGCATTGATCACAGCGCGGCCACCACGTGTTTTCATGCGAACCAAAAAACCGTGTGTACGTGCGCGGCGTGTTTTAGAGGGTTGGTATGTGCGTTTCATTTTTGACGTTCCTGATGTCTGGCCCCCCAAAACCACATGGTTATTTTTGGAGGAAACCGGCGATTATCGCAAACTTTGGGGGTGCTGGCAAACCCTAAGAGCCCAAGGACCCGAAAAAAACTGCATTTCAGTTCAAAAATTCTGGTTTATGATGCCCACCTGCCCTTCGTTTTGCATGTGGATAAACTCTTGATAAAGCTATTTTGAACGCCATGAATTTTCAATCTGTCCACACCCAAGGCCCATGCGCATGAGCAACGGACAGCACCCTCAAAATGCAGACGAAGCAGGCCAAGCACTGTGGCAAGTGTGCTTGGACGAACTCTCTCAAGAAATGCCCGAGCAGCAGTTCAATACTTGGATCAAGCCCCTCACAGCACAGGTTTCAGACGATCTGTCCAAGGTCACTTTGTATGTGGCCAACCGTTTCAAATTGGATTGGATCCGGGCCCAATACAGCGCCAAGTTGGCCGATGTCTTGTCTCGACTGCAGGGCCAAAAAATTCAAATTGAGTTAGCGCTTGCTACCAGAGAAGCGCAAGGAAAAACAGCATTTTCCATGGCCAAGGCTGCATTAGAGGCCCGACCTGAGGTGGTCGATGTGCCCGATGAAGCACCGGCCGATGGCCACCGCCACCGCTTGAACACGGCCCTCACATTTGACACCTTGGTGGAGGGCTCCGCCAACCGAATGGCGCGTGCTGCAGCCATGCACGTGGCCACCATGCCTGGCCATCTTTACAACCCCCTGTTCATCTACGGCGGTGTGGGTTTGGGCAAGACCCACTTGGTACATGCTGTGGGTAATAAATTGTTGGCCGATAAGCCAGACGCCAAAGTTCTCTACATCCATGCTGAACAATTTGTGTCAGATGTGGTTAAAGCTTATCAGCGCAAAACTTTCGACGAATTCAAGCACCGCTATCACTCGCTTGATTTGCTGTTGATTGACGATGTGCAATTCTTTGCCAACAAAGATCGCACCCAAGAAGAATTCTTCAACGCCTTTGAAGCCTTGCTGGCCAAAAAGTCGCACATTGTGATGACCAGCGACACCTACCCCAAAGGTCTGGCCGACATTCATGAGCGCTTGGTGTCGCGTTTCGATTCCGGCCTCACGGTGGCCATTGAGCCGCCCGAGCTTGAAATGCGGGTCGCCATTTTGATCAACAAAGCCATCAGTGAAGGCAGCGTCATGCCAGAAGAGGTGGCCTTCTTTGTGGCCAAAAATGTGCGCTCTAACGTCCGCGAACTGGAAGGCGCCTTGCGCAAAATCTTGGCTTATTCGCGCTTTAACCAAAAGGAAATTTCAATCCAGCTGGCGCGCGAGGCCCTGCGCGACTTGCTGTCCATCCAAAACCGACAGATCAGCGTTGAGAACATCCAAAAAACGGTAGCCGATTACTACAAGATCAAGGTGGCCGACATGTATTCCAAAAAGCGGCCTGCCAGCATTGCGCGGCCGCGTCAGATTGCCATGTACTTGGCCAAAGAACTGACCCAAAAAAGTTTGCCCGAAATTGGTGAGTTGTTTGGTGGCCGTGACCACACCACCGTGTTGCATGCCGTGCGCAAAATCAGTGCCGAACGCCAACAACTGACCGAGCTGAACCAGCAATTGCACGTTCTGGAGCAAACCCTCAAGGGCTAAGCCTTCTGGCTCAAAACCCAGCCTTTGAAATGGGCGCCTACCAAGGGGTGGGCAAGCCCCCCCAAAGAATGCTGAATTAAGGCGGTCCGAAGCACAATTTAGGGCCAAAAATCAGCGAAAATCTAGGGGCTCCCAAATTCCAAATTGGGACCCCTTAAAACAGAGGAAGACATGATCGTACTGAAGGCCACCCAAGACAAA
>JBEDKQ010000076.1:0-11640 GCA_041172085.1 Pseudomonadota bacterium
AGCCTTTAAATCTATTTTTTTGATTAAAAAGAAACGGGCTAACACCACCATCGCCATCAATGCGAACCAGATCTTAAATAATTGACTGTCTGTTGTTTCCAAATACAAGGGTATGCAAAGCAAGGGTGCTAGAACAGTTGCGATGGTGCTTGTTTTGGCAAAGCTGTGCATGTACAGCAGCTTTTCGTTGGCCACCAGTTGATCAAAATTCGGAAAATCTGCTTGAAGGTTTTCTGTTGTCATATCTGGCTTGAAGCAGTTGATGCCTGTGGCGGGTCAAATTCCCAACAATTGGTATTTTTGGGCTTTCAGTACAGCTTGCGTTCTGTTGAACACTCTAAGTTCTTTGAAGATTTGATTGATGTGAATTTTGACGGTTTGCTCCTTGATTTCAAGCAAATCAGCAATGATCTTATTGGGATGTCCTAGAGAAATGAGGTGTAGAACTTCAAGTTGCCTTTGCGTCAATCTAAAGTCTGGTTGCTCCTCTGTGAGGGCTATGTGTGAACGTTGATTGTTGAACTCAAATAGCTTTTTGAGCTTTTCGTAAATACTGATGGAAGTACTATTTTTGGACAAAAACAATGTGGCGCCCGCAGCCACGGCACGTGGCTCCCAAGTCGGTGATTCAAGACCAGAAATAGACACGACGTGTTCTACATTGGTTTTTTGTTTGAAGACCTTGATGCCCGCCAAACCACTCAAGCCAGGCATTTTGACGTCAAGAAGGACCACCCATACTTTGTCCATGGCATCGACAAATTCAAGTCCTTCACTGGCATTGCTAGCGGTGACAACTTCAATATCCTGGGTGCTAAATTCACGCGTGAGTATTTCGCCCAATGCCTCACGATAGACAGGGTGATCGTCGATAATAAGAAGTGCATTCGCGTATTGATTGGTCATAGCTCAAGTGATGGTATCTCTTCGCCTGCAATTTTCAATGAAACTTAGGTTGTAGGGCACTTAAGATCATTCAATGAGGTAAAAACCCTAAGGGGGCCATGTTGGGTAACCTTGATAGTTTTACTCACCATGATCAAATCAAAATCATGTTTAAAGTTTGTTCAGATTAAATTCAGGGATTTTAAAAATGAAAAATGGGCCAACAAGACGTCATTTCATTCAATCAGCTGGTGCTGTCAGTGCTTTAGGTGCATGTCCCATAATGTCTTGGGGACAAGAGCGAGCCATCAAGTTTGTGGTGCCCAATCCAGCCGGTGGTTTGCCCGACACTGTCGCGAGGGTTTTTGCGCAAAAATTAACAGAAAAGTTGGGACAGTCAGTCATTGTTGACAACCGTCCAGGTGCCAATGGCATGATTGCAGCTCAAGTTTTGACAACTGGCGCTAAGGACGGGTCAGCCTTCTTGGTTGCAGACGGCTCTATGTTTTCAATCAATCCCCATTTGTACAAGTCATTGAGCTACGACTTCCGTCGAGACTTTTTACCAGTTTCGCTCGCAGCCATAGCCCCTTTGTATTTGGCTGTGCATCCACGCATTAAAGCCAACAACATGAAAGATCTGATTGCGTACATCAAGAGTAAGCCAGGAGAACTGACTTACGGTTCCTCAGGCATTGGTAGTACGCATCATTTGTCCATGGAGGCTTTGAAGTCGGCACTTTCTCTGGATATTCAGCACATTCCATTCAAAGGGTCTGGTCAATCGGTGCCAGCATTGATTGGGGGGCAGGTAGACATGCTGTTCTCTGCGTTGCCATCGTTGTCTGGATTTGTCAAAACAGGGCAAGTTCGTCTGCTGGGTAACAATGCCGCCAAGCGATCTCAACAAGAACCCAATGTACAGGCCATAGCCGAGATTATTCCAGGCTATGATTTTTCTCCAACGATTGGGGTGTTTGCTGCAGCAGGCACCCCGCAATCGATGATTGACAAAATGAGCGCTGAAGTTGCCAAGATTGCCAAGTTACCAGAGACTCTGCAGATATTGAGTAATGCAGGCGTGGAAGCTGTTGGCGGCAGCGCAGCGGACCATGGTAAAGCAATCGCCAGTGAAAACGAACGTTTTGGCAAGGCCGTTCAGGCCGCAGGCATTAAACCGGAATAATGTGTACCAATTTCACGCCTACCAAAAAGAATCAGTGGGTTAAGGATTCGTTTGGCGTCGACCTGCCAACCGACTATCCCACTGAAACTTATCCAGGATTTGCGGCGCCCATCGTTGTGAAGAGCCATCAAACAGAGCGAGTGGCATGCGGGTTGGCTAAATTTGGTTTGATTCCTGGCTGGGCCAAAGACGACAAAATAAGTCGCCATACTTATAACGCGCGCAGCGAAACAGCCGCTGAAAAACCTAGCTACCGAGCCGCTTGGCGGCAGCGTCAATATGGCTTGGTGCTGTTAGATAACTTTTTTGAACCAAGCTACGATTCAGGCAAAGCAGTGCGATGGAGAATTGGTCTGGCATCCGGTGAAGCTTTTGGCATTGCGTGCCTTTGGGATCGTTGGACAGACCCCAGCACAGGGGAATTGGTGGTGAGCTTTTCAATGCTCACAGTCAATGCCGATGCTCACCCTGTGATGAAACAGTTTCACAAGCAGGGGGATGAAAAGCGCACGCCTGTGATCATTCCCCCCGAATTGCACATGGCTTGGTTAGGTGCTACGCCACAACATGCTGCATCACTTATGTCTTGGCAACACATGCCTGCCTTGAAAGCAGAGGAAGCACCTAGAAGCGCTGTTTAAATTCTGATGGCATATAAAGTCGTTATTTGGTTTTGACTTCTTTAGTCATGAGCTGTTCCTCTGACATTTCATTTCTGACTTCTTCAAGGTATTTTGCAAAATCAAAATCGGGTCCTTGCTCAAACGCAAGTGCTTTCCAATGTCGTTTTGATGCTGCCAGATTTTTGTTTTTGTGCTTGATGGGACAAAAATATGACTCAGTCGCTTTGATGATTTCATAAACGTAAGCAGACACGCCTACACCGTAGGCGCAGTATGTGCAATGAAACTTTGAAATCCAATCTAAGTACTTGAGCTCTTGTCTGTCAAAGATGATGAAGTCTTTGCGCGAGAATTTTGGAATACCATAAATGGGAAAACAGGACCATTGATAAAACGACACACATGCATCGAGTAACATGATGGGGAATACCATGCTGTAGATGATAGGACCCGTTATAAGGTTGATTGGGCGAGAGCGTTTAATGAGCGCAATGAGACCAATTCGATGGTTTGTTTTCATGGGTGCCGCAAACAAAAAATTGACAATTCAGACAATGACGATGGGGATGGGTTCAATCTAATGGCTTGAGGCCAAAAAGAATTGATGAATGTCAAACTTTGCGAAAGCAGATTTTCAAATGTCTGCAATCACTCGTCCCGACAGTTGGACAAGATCATGGCCGCAGCTTAATCTGAAACAACGAGTTACTCAACAACACTAACATCATAGGAAAAAACATGAGCATCACGCAACTCAAAACTTATATATGCATCGTTTGTGGTTTTGTGTACGACGAAGCACTGGGCCGTACTGAAGACGGTATTGCACCCGGCACACTCTGGGCCAATGTACCGGAGAATTGGACATGCCCTGACTGCGGGGTTGCCAAGGCAGATTTCGAAGTTGTCGAAATTTAAAAAAGAGTCAATGAATGTTGATCTAACCTCAATTACGAGTTGATCATGTGGCTGGCCAATTCACCAAATTGTTGAAGCAGGGTGTTGCGCAGGGCTTCATTTGGCACTTGTTCATGCAGTGCTTGAGTCATGCAAAGCATCCACTCGTCACGTTCTTTGTGACCTATGGTGTAGGGGGCGTGCCGCATGCGCAAACGGGGATGGCCTTTTTTGGCAATGTACAAATTGGGGCCACCCAACCATCCCGATAGATACTCAAACAACATGTTTTCGCTGCCAGCCAGGCTTTCGGGATGCAATTGCCTGACGGCATGCGCCTCGGGTAATTCATCCATGAGTTCGTAAAAGCGATGAACGAGTTCCCTGACGGCTGTTTCGCCACCAATTAGGTCGTAAGGTGTTTGGGTAGGAGGGATTGAATTCATGTTTTAGGATGCAGGGCTAATGTCGCTTCAATCTGTTTGGATTGGCCTGACAACGCCATGGAAGTCAGCGCCATTCATCAGACATTGCATGGGCAACAAGTTGCCTGAGATACCGTTAGACTTGCGCAATTGCTTTGAGCCTCAATCTCAGTATTTCAAATGATGTTTAGGCATAGTTCATAAACAGTTGATCGCAAATTTTTGCCAAATGGATGTCTTTATTGCTTAAGCCATTGGCATCATGTGTGGTCCACGTGATCCATACTTTGTTGTAGACGTTGCGCCATTCTGGGTGATGATTGTGCTGTTCTGCGGCTTTTGCAATTTCAGTCATGAATGCAAATGCGTCTTCAAAACCTTTGAAAACAAACTCTCGTGCCATGGTGCCTTTGGATTCATCTAGATTCCATTGGCTTAAATTTTGCGCCAGTTTTAACAGGGACGAATCCATCAAAATAGTTTTCAAATAAATTAGTCGAATTTTGCGCCAGATTTCACAATCACCTGTTCCCATTTGTCAATTTCGGCTTTGACAAATGCCCTGAATTCCTCAGGATTGCTCCCAACAGGTTCTGCACCTTGTGCTTCCATTTTATCGATGATGTCTTGCGTTTTTAGTGCTTTACTGGCAGCGCTGTAAAGTGCTGCCACGATATGAGGCGGTGTTTTGGCAGGCGCAAACAATCCGTTCCAGCTAGAAACTTCAAAGTCGGGTAAACCCGCTTCAGCCATGGTTGGAACATTGGGCAAGGTTCCCATGCGTTTTTTGCTGGCCACTGCAATGACATTGAGTTTGCCACTCTTTAAATGAGGAATGGCCGACAGCGCAGTTTGAAAACTCATTTGCACTTGGCCTCCTAATAAGTCGGCTATGGCCGGTGCGGCTCCCTTGTAAGGTACATGGATCAGATCGATGTTTGCCCGCATTTTCAACATTTCACCAGCCAGGTGGGGTGAGCCACCATTGCCGCTAGATGAAAAAGCAAGCTTGCCAGGATTTTGCTTGGCGACAGCAATGAGTTCTTTCAGGTTCTTGGCAGGCACAGCGGGGTGTGTTGTGAGTACCGACGGAGCTGTCATGAACTGCGTAATGTGCACGAAGTCTCTCAAGGTATCGTAGCCCATGTTCTTGTAGGCGGTCATGTTGGTCGCATTGGCAATGGTGCCAAGAAGCAGGGTGTAACCATCAGGCGTACTGCGTGCAACAAATTCAGAGGCAATGTTGCTACTGGCCCCTGCACGATTTTCAACAATGACAGGTTGCCCCAGCGTTTCTTGCATTTTGATGGCCACACTTCTAGCCACGATGTCTGTTGCACCACCCGGGGCGTAACCTACCAAAATTCGAATGGGCTTGACTGGATAGGCAGAATCTTGTGCAACTACTGCAAGGGGCACGATAGACATCACAATAGCCCAAATTAATTTCATAAGGAACCTGTTGAATCGTTGACATGGAGGTGTGAAGTGTAGAGACACTCGGTCACTTATCGCAAGTTCACCTTATTGGTGTTGTCCCTAGGTCCATTTGGGATCTTTTTTTTCAGTAAGATGGAAACCCATGCGCATAGACGCAATGACTGTTTACAGCCAATCTGAGTGGCAGCACTTCCGTGTAAGAGTTAATCCTTATGAGTAATTTCATTCAACCCAATCTCTCCAAACCTCGCGCTTGGTTGCCCCAAGAACTTGGTGCTGATTTCTCATGGATTCACCACCTTAGCCGAGAGGCTGTTGGTGAGTTTGAAGAGGCTTTGCATCACGCCAAAATGATTGGAAAAAAATGGCTAGAAATGTCGGCCAATGACTTTCCTTTAAAGCGACATGCCAAGCAGGCCATCGATCAAGCCTTTGCGGCTACCCAGACGGGTTACGGCATGTGTTTGTTGAGAGGGTTTCCAGTGGCTGGTTGGTCTGTCGACGACGCTAGGCTGGTTCATTGGGGTATTGGTCTGCATGTTGGAGTCGCTAGAACTCAAAACCGAGCCAGTCAAGTCATGAACGATGTTCGTGATGAAGGCGGCAGCTACAAAGTGAAAAATGGCCGAGGATACAACACCAACGCAGGCCTAGACTTTCATGTCGACTCTTGTGATGTGGTGGCCTTGATGTGTCTGCAAACAGCCAAGTCGGGCGGTACCAGCAAGGTGACCAGCTCAATTTCTGTTGTTGATGAAGTGAAACGTCTGAGGCCTGATCTCATTTCTGTGATGCAGCAACCTTTCTATTACAGCTATCAAGGCACCAACGATGCTACTCAACCGCCTTATTACAAGTGCCCCATTTTGGGGGATGATCCTGATTATTTCTCGCTGCGCGCCAATCGAAAAAATGTGACAGCTGCGCAACGCGATTTTCCAGAAGTACCCCGATTAACTTCACAGCAAATAGAGCTTCTCGACCTTTTGGACGAATTATTGCCTCATGAAAAATTTTGCTTTTCCATGGAATTGGAACGTGGCGATTTACAGTTATTGAACAACTATGTGGTCATCCATTCACGGACCAACTTTGAAGATTTTGACGAGCCAGAAAAAAAGCGCCATTTGCTGCGGCTGTGGCTAAGCATTCCGCAAGGTCAACGGTTGCCACCGCTGTGGAAAGAGTATTTTGGTGACGTTGATGCAGGCTCTGTCAGGGGAGGCGTTAGAGGCAGCCAAATTACAGAAGAGTTTTTGTCTTACGAGCGTCGGCAAGCTGCCAATTTAGGCATGTCTTTGAGAACTTGCCCGTAAGGCGCAGAGGTTTTCAATCAGCAAACTTGAAACTATGCTGAATTGACAGTAAATTCATTCAAATTGAAACAAGTTTTACAGGAATACCGTGGCTTTTAATTTTTTGCGTCAATCAGCCTTATTGGTCAGTGCCTTATTGACTTTGCCCGTTTTGGCGCAACACGCGCATGGCAAGGGAAGCTTGCAACTGGTTTTGAATGACGACGTTTTGCAAGGTCAGTGGTCCATGCCCATGGAGGCTTTGCTGGGTTTTGAACATTTGCCTAAAACGGCTGCGCAAACCGAAGCCATGCGCAAGCTGCAAAAGTCATTGGAAAATGCCAGTTATTTCATCGAAGTGCCCGCTGATGCAAAGTGTCAACAAATTGAAGTCAGAGCCGAGTCTGATATGTTTCAAGGCATTCAAAGCAAAGGACACAGTGATTTGCACTTTGCTTTTAAATTGAAGTGTGCCAACCCGCAGGCTTTGAAAAAATTTGATTTTCCTTTTTTCAAGTCACATATTCGATCTAATCAGCTGAAGTTGGAATGGGTTGCGCAAGGTTCACAAAAATCTGCAACTGTTCGCTCTAGCAAGCCCACTTTTTCGCCATGACAGTTGCCGCACTCGAATTACGCAATATTGCGTTTTCTTGGCCACAACAAACCAAGCCTCTTTTTGACATTCCAGAGTTGACGGTGCAACAAGGTCAAACCTTGTTCATTGGCGGCCCCAGTGGTTCTGGAAAAACCAGCTTGCTTAGCTTGATCACGGGTGTTCATGTACCAAGTCAGGGCACATGCAGAGTTCTGGGGACTGCCATGGAACAAATGTCCGCTTCAACCCGCGATCGTTTCAGAGGTGAGCATTTGGGACTTATTTTTCAGCAGTTCAATTTGCTGCCTTTTTTAACGGTTCAAGAAAACATTGAATTGCCTAACAAATTATTTGGCAGTCGCCGCCAGAAATCTGTTCAGCTCTTTGGCAGTGTTCAAGCGCACGTTGACAGCTTGTGTGATGCGCTCCATTTAGAGCCCTCTTTGCGTCGGCGGCAAGCCAATCTTTTGTCTGTGGGCGAACAACAAAGGGTTGCTGCAGCCAGAGCCTTATTAGGTTGTCCAGCTTTGATTGTGGCCGATGAGCCAACCTCGGCTTTGGATGAAGACAACAAAATTGATTTCCTTCATCTCCTGTTGTCGTCTGCCAAGTCACAGAACACCAGTGTGGTAATCGTCAGCCATGACATGAGAATTGCAAGCAAGTTTGACCATGTTTTTTCAATGCCTCGTCAGGAGTCAAAACATGTTTTGGTTTAGTCTGGCTTTGAAGAGTGCATGGTCGCGCAAATACGCTCTCAGCCTCGTTGCTGTATCGGTCTGCTTGTCAGTGATTGTTTTGTTGGCCGTTCAGCAAATTCGGGTAGACGCTAAGCGCAGTTTCTCTAATGCGCTTAGCGGTGTTGATTTAATTGTTGGGCCCCGCGGCAGTCCTACTGATTTACTCTTGTACAGTGTGTTTCAACTGGGAACGCCTACCCAAAACATGTCTTTTGCTGATTTACAACGGATCAAAGGCATGCCCGCTGTGGCTTGGACCATTCCAATTCAGTTGGGCGACTCATTCGATGGCTTTCCTGTCATGGGTACTTCCGTAGATTTTTTCAGGCACTACAAATCTTCAGGCAGTGCTTTGTCTTTTCAATCAGGTCAAGCATTTCTGGATCCTGCATCCAACCCTTCAGCTTTGATGCAAGTGGTGGTTGGTTTTGAGGTGGCTGAATCAAAAAAATTAAAACTCAATGACACCTTGTCTTTGACGCATGGTTACCAAGCCATGGAAGAGACAGTTCATTCTGATCGGCCGTTTAAATTGGTGGGTATTTTGAAGCCTACAGGTACACCCTTAGATCGAACTGTTTTAACCAGCTTAGAAGCTTTTGAAGCGCTTCATGTGGGATGGGGTTTGGGGATGCGTCCTTCAGCATTTGATGCCAAACCAGCGCTACAAACCGAAATGCCCAGCATGGCTGAATTAAGGCCAACGGAACTGACTGCTGTTTGGGTAGGGCTGCATTCTCGGGCAATGGTATTCTCTACGCGCAAGGCCATTGAGAGCATGGCGCCAAGCGGTTCTTCTACGCCACTGATGGCCATATTACCAGGCGTGGCACTGGATGATTTGTGGCAAATTGTTCGAGTGGTTGAAAACTCGCTCATTGTGATGGGCGCTTTGGTCGCGGTCTGTTCATTGCTGGGTGTTGTTTCCGTCCTTTTAGTCGGTTTGGCTGCACGACGAAAAGAATTGGCCATCTACCGTTCTTTGGGCGCTGGGCCTTTGTCAATTTTCATGTTGGTGACTTGGGAGTCTTTCTTAGTTTGTATTCTGGCCATTGCGGCAGGTGTTATTGGTGCGCAATGCCTGATTTATGTGTTTCAAGACTATTTGCTCCAAAGTTTTGGCATTCAAACCCACAATGCTTTGCCTGGACTTGAGGCTTGGTATAGCATTGGCATTTTGATGTGTGCTGCTTTATTGGCCAGTTTTTTGCCTGCGTGGCATGCCTATCGAATGTCATTGTCGGACGGTCTCAATCCACCCAACTGACCCTTATCTCTTACAAATTATCTGAGATGCTAAAGAATTTTTTCAGACTGAATGCGATCAAACTGTGTTTTGCAGTTTGTCACGTTCTTTTCTTTTCGTCTGCTTTTGCCCAAACTCCTGGATATCAAAAAATCACTTGGGACGATTTGTTGAACGAGGAGTGGTATCAGCAAATGAAAAAAGACATGGGAAGCTACGGCCGAATGGCTTTATTAAAGGATGGATCAGAAGAAGCTGAAAAATTGATGGCAACCATGCGCAAGAAGTTAGACGAAGCGCCAATTTCGACCAAATACGTTAATCAAAAAATTCGCATGCCTGGGTTTGTTGTGCCCCTAGATGCTGTACGAAATGGGCATCGTGAGTTTTTACTGGTGCCTTATTTTGGCGCCTGCATCCATACCCCTCCGCCACCTGCCAATCAAATTGTATTGGTGTCACCGCACCCGAAACTGAACTTGTCCAAACCGCTGGAGTCAATGGAGGTTATCTGGGTAGAGGGCGAATTGAAAGATGCCAGAACCACCACGGCATCGGGTGTGTCAGGCTACTCACTTGAGGCTGTGCAGATCTATCCATATAAAGCGCTTCACAACTCTAAAAAATAAAATGCGTTACCAAGCAATTGACATTCTTTTGACCGTCTTCGGTATCATCGTTGAATGATCAGCCAATTGCCAGAGCTAACGATAGAGCGAGATGGTGTGAGTCTCCATACGCGCTCAGTCGGCCAAGGTCCACCTCTGCTGTTGTTGCACGGTCATCCACAATCTATGGTGATGTGGCACAAAGTAGTTGAGCCATTGTCGGCAAGTCATTCCTTGGTATTGATGGATTTAAGGGGCTATGGCGATTCATCTCGACCGCCAGCCGATCCGTTGCACCACAACCATAGCAAACGCCAGATGGCACTTGATGCCATTGCTGTCATGCGGGCATATGGTTTTAATCAGTTTGATGTATTGGCGCATGATCGAGGTGCGCGTGTTGCACACCGTTTGGCCATTGATCACCCAAGTGCTGTCAGGCGTTTAATGCTTCTGGACATTGCGCCTACATTGGCCATGTACGAAAATACAAGTGAAGCTTTTGCTCGAGCATATTGGCATTGGTTTGCGCTCATTCAACCAGCACCTATTCCCGAGGTTCTGATTGACAGTCAACCAGCGCAATATGTACGCGGTGTGATAGGGGGAAGGTATGCAGGCCTTGCGCCATTTACACCCCAGGCATTGGCCGAGTATGAACGTTGTGCATCGATAGCCGGCACCGGTACATCCATTTGTGAAGATTACCGCGCCAGTGCCCATATCGACTTAGAGCATGATCGAATGGACATTCAGGCGGGAAGAAAAATGACACAACCGGTGAAAGTTCTATGGGGGGAGCATGGGGCTGTCGGTAAGTGTTTTGATGTCATGTCATTGTGGCAAGAACGCGCGTCTCATTTGAGCGGTGAAGCGCTTCCTTGTGGTCATTACATCGCCGAAGAGATTCCTCAGCAGTTGATCGACCAAGCTTTGGAATTTTTCAAAGACTAGGACAGCTGCTGGCCATTCAAAATTTAGCACGCAATGTCCGAATCTACCCAGTCATCCAACTTAAATTGGCGCGCCCCATTTCGAGTTAAAAGTTTTCGGTTTCAATGGCCTGCAGATTTGGCCACCTCCTGGGCATTTGAAATGGAGACCATCATATTGGGTTGGTACATCCTGTCAGCGTCCGGCTCGGTGTTGATGTTGGTTTTATTTGGTTCACTGCAATTTTTGGGCTCCTTGTTCTCGCCCGTCTTTGGTGTAGCTTGTGACCGAATCGGTTATAGAAAAATGTTGTGGGCCACGCGTGCCGTTTATGCGGGTATGGCTTTGGTATTGATGTGCTTGTCCTATCTGGATGCGCTCACACCCGAGAGGGTGCTTTGCATAGCTGCCGTAGTGGGGCTGTTGAGGCCCTCCGATCAAATGATGCGCAATGCACTAATTGCCCGAACTTTACCCTCAGACCAATTGATGGGTGCATTGGGTGTTTCAAGAATGACATCCGATTCGGCAAGGATTGCAGGAGCTTTGGCGGGTGCAGGCATCGTGGCATTTTTGGGAATGACATCGGCATATGTGCTTGTAACCCTTTTGTACACACTGAGTTTTTTCTTGTCTCGCGGCGTGGACGATGTCAAGCCCTCTGCAAACACCGAATCCACACCCACCAGCCCCTTCAAAGATCTTAAGCTGGCCTTTGTTTATGTGTGGCATAAACCTGTTTTGATGGGGGCCATGGCCTTGGC
>JBEDKQ010000077.1:0-20691 GCA_041172085.1 Pseudomonadota bacterium
CCCACCCGCCGCCACGCCACAATCAGTTGCACCTGCCGCTCCGGGGGCACCTGCCCAACAAGCGGCGCCTGCACCGGCACCACAGCCCAAAGCAGCATCCAGCAATGACCCTTTCACCTACTTTGTTCAAGCAGGTGCGTTCAAATCTGCCACAGATGCAGATGCACAAAAAGCCAAGCTGTCGATGATGGGCATTGAGGCCAAGGTCAGTGAGCGCGAACAAGCCGGCCGCACCATTTTCCGCGTCCGCAGCGGCCCCTTTGACGACAAAGACCAAGCTGAAAAAATCAAGGCACGTTTGGATGCCACAGGCATGGATGCGGCACTGGTCCGCGTTCAACGCTAACCTGCTTGCAGAATCAAGTTCACTTTTTAGGAGTCACCATGAAACGCCGTGATTTTTCTCTTGCCACTTTAGGTGCCGCTGCAGCCGTTGGCAGCCTTGGGTTGCAAGGCACCGCATGGGCCCAAGGCCCTTCTAAGTTTGTCGAAGGCAAAGACTATCTCAAGCTCAACCGCGCTGTGCCGACAGAAACTGAAGCGGGCAAAATTCAACTGATCGAATTCTTTTGGTACAGCTGCCCTCACTGCAATGCCTTCGAACCCGCCTTTGCGCAATGGGTTAAAAACGCGCCTAAAGATGTGGTGGTTCAGCGCATGCCTGTGGCCTTCCGTGAAGATTTTGCGCCACAGCAACGCTTGTATTTCGCGTTGGAAGCCATGGGCCTGCTTGAAAAATTGCATGCCAAAGTGTTTCAAGCCATCCATGTTGAGCGCTTACCGATCAACACCGATGCCAGCATCGTGGCTTGGATCGAAAAACAAGGCGTCGACAAAACAAAATTTGCCGACACCGCCAAATCTTTTGGTGTTGCCAGCAAACTCAAACGCGCCGTGCAATTGCAAAACGACTACAAAATTGAAGGTGTTCCTTCTTTGGGTGTGGCAGGCAAGTACTACGTTGACGGCACCACGGCCGGCAGCATGGACCGTGCTTTGCAAGTGGCCGAATCTTTGTTGGTGCAAATTCGACAAGGCCGCGCCTGAGCTTTTTTTAAGGTGTTGCACATCAGCCCGCTTCGGCGGGCTTTTTTGTGCGATTTTTCTTGCAAAACAGCTTGACGTCGCCTTGAACACCTACAATCAAGCAAGATTCGCGCCTTTATGAAAACTTTCACCCTTTTTTTGCTGAGCTGTTTGATCGCCGTCTTCACGGTGACAAGCGCTCACGCCGAAAAAGCAGACCGCGACAAGCCCATGAACATTGAGGCCGACGCACTCCAGCACGACGACTCACAACAACTCACCACCTTCAGCGGCAAAGTACAAATGACCAAGGGCACCTTGGTCCTCAAAGCCCACCGCATGGAAGTTAAGCAAGACAAGCAAGGTAACCAAGTTGCTAGGTTGTGGGCCGAAGCCGGTGAGCGCATTTTCTTTCGCCAAAAACGCGAAGGCCTTGATGAGTTCACAGAGGGTGAAGCCGAAACCGCGGTCTACAACAGCCAAGCCGACACCCTGACCCTGACCACCCGCGCAGAACTGCGCTTGTTACGCGGCAGCTTGGTGGCAGACCGCATTCAAGGCCAGCAAATTGTGGTCAACAACACCACCGAGGTGTTCACTGTAGATGGCAAGCCCAACGCCACAACGGGTCACCAACGCGTCAAGGCCACCATCACGCCGCGGCCCAGAACGCCAGAGACTGCCGCCCCCCAACCCGGCACCGTCCTCAAACCCAGCCCCCGCATTGGCAACGACAAACCATGAGCCAAGACTTGCCCGTCAGCAGCTTAGAGGCCCGGCACCTGCAAAAGTCTTATGGCAGCCGCCAAGTGGTGTTTGACGTTTCGGTCAAAGTCCAAAAAGGCGAAGTGGTGGGTTTGTTAGGTCCCAACGGCGCTGGCAAAACCACTTCTTTTTACATGATTGTGGGCTTGGTGCGTACCGATGGCGGTCAAATTTTGATTGATGGCCAAGACGTTACGCGCATGCCCATTCATCGCCGCGCCCGCATGGGCTTGTCTTACTTGCCCCAAGAAGCTTCTATTTTTAGAAAACTCACCGTGGCTGAAAACGTTCGCGCGGTACTCGAGTTGCAACACAATGCCGAAGGCAAGCCCCTGAGTGAGGCCGAGATCAAAGACCGCTTGCAAGCCCTCTTAAAAGACTTGCGTGTTGACCACCTTCATGATTCACCTTCTTTGGCTTTGTCAGGCGGTGAACGCCGTCGCGTTGAAATTGCGCGCGCTTTGGCCACAGGGCCTCGCTTCATTTTGCTAGACGAACCCTTTGCCGGCATTGATCCCATTGCCGTCATTGAAATTCAACGCATCATCGCTTTCTTGAAAGAGCGTGGCATTGGTGTCTTGATCACCGACCACAATGTGCGCGAAACCTTGGGTATTTGCGACCACGCTTACATCATCAGCGAAGGCCGTGTGTTGGCCCAAGGCACACCCAAAGACATTGTGGACAACGCCGATGTGCGCCGCGTCTACTTGGGCGAACACTTCCGAATGTGATGGCTAAACCCACATGAAGCAAAGCCTTTCCCTTCGGATGTCCCAGCACTTGGCGCTGACGCCACAGTTGCAACAATCCATTCGCCTGCTTCAGCTCTCCACTTTAGAGCTCAGCCAAGAAGTTGAGCAAATGCTCGACGAAAATCCTTTCCTCGAGCGCAGCACCGACGACGCACCGCAAGAAGATTTCGGCTTGCCTGAGGCCGATGCGCGCGTCAGTCTGGGCGATCGCGTGTCCGAAGCTGCCAGCGACGCTGGCGCCGATTCACGCGATGCCGCCAGTGAATCTAACGCCTCTGTGTCCAATGACGAAGCCGTCACCGACGTGGCCGACAGCTGGGACGGTGATGGCAGCGTCGAAATTGCCCCAGACGACAGCGAATGGGGCACCGATGCCGGCGCGCGCAAGAACAACACCAACAACGACTCTGAGGGCGCAGACGCCATTGAGTTGGCGCGCGGCCTGGGTTCACTCACCGAGTATTTGCATCGGCAGGCTTTGTCAATGCGCTTGTCCGAAATTGACCGTGCTGCACTGCGCTTCCTCATCGAATCCCTGAACGACGATGGTTATTTAGAAGACAGTCTCGAGTCTTTGGCGCAAGGCTTGGCGGGCACCGACGACATCGAGCAACTGGAAGAATTGGTGCACCGCTTTACGGTGGCCCTGAGTTTGTTGCAGTCCCTTGAACCTGTGGGCATTGGCGCACGCGATTTGGGCGAGTGCTTGCGCATCCAACTCAAAGCTATTTTGAAAGATGAGCCCGACCATGAAGTGGCCAAGGTCGGGCTGAAAATATGCGGCTTGCCATTGGAGTTATTGGCCAAACGCGATTTCAAACGCTTGGCTGTTCAGTGTGGCGAAGACGAAGCCTTGGTAAAACAAGCGCTTACTTACATCACACGTCTTGAGCCCAAGCCCGGCCGACCTTTTGCCAATGCCGAACAGCACGTCATCGTGCCCGATGTGTTGGTCATTGGCACGCGCAAAGGCGGCGAACCCCACTTCCGCGTGCAACTCAATCCCGATGTGATGCCCAAGTTGCGTGTGCACGACATCTATGCCAATGCATTGCGCGGCGGCAAAGGTGAAGGACACTTAGGCTTGCAACAACGCCTGCAAGAGGCGCGTTGGTTCATCAAGAACATTCAACAGCGCTTTGACACCATCTTGCGCGTGTCCACTGCCATTGTGGAGCGTCAGCGCAACTTCTTCATCCATGGCGAGTTGGCCATGCGCCCCTTGGTGCTGCGTGAAATTGCCGACGAACTGGGTCTTCACGAATCCACCATCAGCCGCGTCACCACGGCCAAGTACATGACCACGCCCATGGGCACATTCGAGCTCAAGTTTTTCTTTGGCTCGGGCCTGGGCACCGACAGCGGCAGTGCTGCTTCCAGCACCGCCGTGCGCGCGCTCATCAAGCAATTGGTGGCCGCCGAAAACCCCAACAAACCGCTCTCAGACAACCAACTGTCTGAAATGCTCAAAGAACAAGGCATCGATTGCGCCCGCCGCACCGTTGCCAAATACCGCGAGGCGCTCAAAATTGCGCCCGCCAACTTGCGTAAAACTCTGTGAACTCGCTTCAACTTTTCATGCCTTGCGCCGCCGGCGTTGACGGGCCTCACGGGCAACGATTTGCTCACAGGTCGAGGTGGCGTCATGGCCAATGCCTCATGGCGCGATGCGTTGCGACTGAACTTGCACAGCCGACTGACGCAACGTGTGCTCATTCAACTGTCTCAAACTTTTTACCGCAGCGAAAAAGATTTGTACGACGCTGCCAGCGCCGTCGCTTGGGAAATTTGGTTTACCACCCAGCAAACTTTCAAGATTGAAATCACAGCGCAACACAGTCCGCTCACCAGCCTCAATTTTGCAGCGCTCAAAATCAAAGATGCCGTGGCCGATCGCTTCCGCGCCAAACGTGGCGAGCGCCCGGACGTCAACACCCAGTGGCCCGATGTGCGCATCTATGTGCACCTCACCACCGACAGTTGTACCTTGTACATGGACACATCAGGTGAACCTTTGTTCAAACGGGGTTGGCGCGAAGACAAGGGCGATGCGCCACTGAAAGAAACTTTGGCGGCCGCCATGTTGGCGGCCAGCGGTTGGGATGCGCACACGCCTTTGTACGACCCGTGCTGCGGCAGTGGCACCATTGCCATTGAAGCGGCGCAAATTGCCTGGAAAAACTGCTCCCATTTCAAGCGCATGTCTGGCAAGCTTTGCAAGACGATGCGCGCGCGCAAGAGCACGCGCCCACCACCGAAATTCATGCCTCTGATGTGGCGTTCCGAATGGTGGACTTCACGCAGCGCAATGCCGAGCGCGCAGGCGTTGGCCAAGTCGTGCAAGCCCGCGGCGGTGATGCACTTCAGCGCATGCCGCCTTGCGAAACGCCTGGCATCATGTTGCTCAACCCACCCTACGGTGAACGCATTGCTGCTGCTGGTGTGGCAGGCGTTTCAAGCCGCGACAGAAACCGGGCGCCCGGCGGCCCTGTCCGTTCACGCGACAACGTTGACTTAAGCCGCGCACGTGAAATTGCCGAAGGCGATGATGGCGGTGAGTTCTTTGCGCAACTGGCCTCGCATTGGAAAAAGAATTACAACGGTTGGACGGCTTGGATGCTCACACCCGATCTGAAGTTGCCCTCCAAAATGCGGTTGAAAGAATCGCGCCGCGTGCCTATGTGGAATGGTCCTATTGAGTGCCGCATGTTCCGTTTCGACCTTATGAAGGGTTCGGTGCGTGACAAACTCTGAGGCCCAGGTAAAGCCACGCATTCAACAGGCTCGGGCTTCACAGGCTTGGGTGATCGACACCAACATCGTGCTTGACCTGTGGCTGTTTGAAGACCCCGCCACGGTACCGCTGCGGACTGCTTTGCAACAGGGCTTTATTTCCCATTTGGCCACAGACAGCATGCGCGAAGAATTGGCGCGTGTACTGACCTACCCGCACATCGTTAAGCGCATGGCCAAGTCGAATGTTCAGGCGCAAGACATCTTGAATCGCTTTGACCAACACCTTGTGAAGGCAGCGCCTGCAGCCAAAGCGTCCTGTACTTGCAAAGACCCAGACGATCAAAAATTCATCGACTTGGCGGTGGCACACGCTGTACCTTTGCTCAGCAAAGATGCGGCCATTTTGTGCATGAAGAAACGTTTGTTTCTATCGGGCGTGGCGCTGAATCCAGCCAAAATTCCCGCACTTTGAATGTGCAGCACATTTCTCCAACACCTCCCCCTCATCACAGGAACAACCCATGACTGGCCTGCAACCCGAAGACTTCGACGCCCTTGACGACATCTTGGACGACTTGCGCACACGCTACGAAGAAACGCCTCAATGGGAGTTTTGTGAAGGCTTCTTGGTTGCACTCATCTGCTGTCGCCGTACCATTCCTGAAGCAGAATGGCTGCCTGTTTTATTGGGTCTTGACGATGACGGTGCAGGGTTTTCTGATGAAGCCCAAAAAATCAAGTTCTTACGCTTGTGGCAACAACGCTACGACGAAGTGAAGAAAGCCCTCGACACCGAAATCAAAGCCCTTGATGAAGACAGCGCCTATGCACCCGAAGTGATGGACGTGCGCGGGGCCATTGCCAGCTTGCCGCCTGAAGAACGCACCGAAATTGACAGCGCAGAAATTCCCGCCTTTGCACAGGTCTGGGCATTGGGTTTCATGTTTGTTGTTGAAAACTGGCCCGATGAATGGACTGCACCCAAAGACAAAGACGCCGCTCAGTGGCACGACACAGCACTAGAAGCCATTGTGGCACTGACAGAAGATGACACCGACGAACCCACGCTCTCAGCGCTCAGCGAGGACGGACCTTTAAGCGTGAGCGAATCGCGTCTGAATACCTATGGTGAAGCGCTTTGGGCGGTTTACGACTTGCGTGAAATTTGGCGCAGCATTGGCCCCCGCGTGACGCAAGTCATCAAAGAAGCCACACCGGGTCGGAACGATGTTTGCAGTTGTGGCAGTGGCAAAAAATACAAGAAGTGTTGTGGCGCCAATTAACGGCAACTCAGGCCATAAAAGTGCGAAGACTTTCAATGGTCAGATCAGGCAACTCTTCTGGAATGAAGTGTCCTGAGGGCACCACATGACCGGTGACATTTGCAGCGCATTGGGCCTGCCAAAGCTCAAGCGGCTTGAACATTTTGTGCACCACACCACGGTCGCCCCACAACACCAACAAGTCACATTGAATTTTTTGGCCCTGTGCTCGGCTTTCGCGATCGTGCTCTAAATCGATACCCGCACTGGCACGGTAATCTTCACAAGCTGTGTGCACCGCAGGCAAAATATCGCCGGCTTGCTCTGGCGCCAAGGTGAGGCTGCGCTCGTATTCGGCCATGGCTTCGGGCTCAATGAACGAGGTGCTACCGGAGCCCCAGCCACCCAGCTTGGCATGCAAATAGTGCAATACGTTTCCGCCAATCATTCGCTCTGGCAAGGGGCTAGGCTGAATGAGGTGGAACCAATGATAGTAGGCGCGCGCAAAGTCCATGTCGGTGCGCTTGTACATGTCTAATGTGGGTGCAATGTCTAAAACACACAAACGGCGCACGCGAGCGGCGTGGTCTAAGGCCAATCTGTGAGCCACGCGGCCACCACGGTCGTGTCCGCACAAGAAGAACTGATCGACATTCAACTGGTCTAGCAATCCCACCACATCTTGGGCCATGGCGCGCTTGCTGTAATTTCTGTGATCGGGCAAACCTGGCACATGGGACGAATCGCCATAACCCCGTAAATCGGGCAAGACCAAGCGGTAGTTGTTTTTCAAAGCTTGCGCCACACGGTGCCACATGACGTGGGTTTGCGGGAAGCCATGCAGCAACACCAGCACAGGCAGGTCTGGTTGCGTCAACCAATTGGCAGAGATGCGTGCGCACACCACCACGCCATTAACGTTGAATTGGCGTTTTTCAAAGCCCTCAAACCAAGCGTTTGCAGTTTGTAGCGGCGCAGCAGATGTGTCAGTCATGGGGGTACTCATTTGCACATTTTGCAACTTGTTGGGCTTCTTGACAATCAGGTTTTGGCGCGTTTTTCTGCCAAATCATTCCAGACATCTTGGCGTTGTAACTTGCCCTTGACCACTTCAAAGCGGTCGATGAACCGGATGTTTTGGAAAGTGCTTCCGTCCAGCCACTCACCACTGAGCAGGCCTCGGCAATACACCACGGTTTGATCACCCTGCCAAGATTCGTCGTACGCCATCTGGGTTTTTTCAATCCGGCGGTAGCGAGGCTCGGCCCACGCCAGCAACTCGGGAAGTTGACGCATGCTTTGCCCACCAGGAAATACCATCTCAAAGTTGGGCGCTAAAAAAGCTTGTGCAGCGTCTAGGTTTCTGGCGGCCATGCATGCCAAAAATTGTGATACCACGTCACTGGCTGATGGCAGTACAGCGCCGCCAACTTCAAACACCCGACCATCACGTCGGTAGGTACTGACCTCTTGGACAAATACAGTGGTGCCTGCGTCGCTGGCGTCGATGACCGATCGGGCTGTCTGAGCCAGGCGCTGCACCAGTCGGTGCTGCGCATCGGCTTCATAACCCGGCAACAAGGTGACAGAAATAACGGGCATGTGCAGCTCTCTATTTAAGACAAAGGCGCCACACCAATCCACTTGGCATGCAAGACGAAGGTAAAGAGGGCCCAAAATGCACAACCAACACCTACTGCCACAAGGGTGGCCAGCGTGTTGGGGCTTGTGGCAGTTGTCGAACCAAGCGCTGCAATTTCTGCAACTTGTGCCGCATCTTCTGCTGCATCTTCTGCTGCATCTTCTGCTGCATCTTCTGCTGCATTAGCTGGCAGCTCACTCAAACGATCACGTGCACGTGCGGCTCTAAAGTTGAAAACCGCCCATGTTAAAAAACTGCCAAACAAAATGACATCGGCCAAATTGCCATTGGCCAGCAAATGCGACAAGGCCCACACCTTGACCGACAGCACCATGGGATGCTTCAAGCGCAACTTGATGTGGTTGCGCGGCACATAAGCCGCCACCAACAGCACACTGGCAAACAACATCAACAGGATGCTGACATGGCGGGTGGCAATGGGCGGCGTCCAAAGTACCCATGGCTGCAGTCGGGCTTCGCCATAGCCCACGATGATGGCCGCAAAGCCAAGTACCGAGACCACAGTGTAGGCACCCTTGAATGGCAACTCGCCCCAAGCCGCTCGGGTTTGTGTGCGCCATTCATCAGCAAAAATGCGAACAGAATGTGCGCCTAGAAACAAAACCAATCCCACCATTAACCAAATCATGCGAACTCCTTCTTGAAAGCTCAAGCATGCATTGTCTAGGAATTTCCGTCTATCAATTGCCGTTGCAACAAAGGTTTTTGAACCTTGCCTAAGGCACTTTTGGGTAACTGTGTTTGAAACACGATGCGTCTAGGCAATTTAAAGCGTGCAATGTGCTGCTTCAGATGATCCAGCACCGTCTCTGCCTGAATCGCTTGGCCCTGTGTTGTGGGCTGTCGGACCAGAACCAGCACGGGTACCTCGCCCCACCGCTCGTCGGGCAATCCAACCACTGCACATTCTGTCAACCCAGGAAAAGACGCAAGGGCATTTTCTATTTCAGCAGGGTAAATGTTTTCCCCGCCCGAGATAATCATGTCTTTGTTGCGCCCCACAATTTGCAAACAGCCTTGGGCATCTAAAAAGCCCATGTCGCCAGAATGGAACCAGCCATCGTGCAAGCCCATCAAGTCGATTGGGTTGCTGGCATTCCAATAACCGCGCATCACATTGGGTGCCCGCACACAAACTTCGCCCGTCTCACATTGATGAACCTCATCGCCCTTTGCATCAATGAGTTTCAACGACAGATTGGCATGCGGCCACCCAGCAAAACCAATGCGTTCGAATGCGTCTTGCAATTTCAAAATAACACTGACTGGCCCCGTTTCTGTGGTGCCATAAATTTGACCAACGGGCACGCCGCGCGCATGGAATTTTTCCAAATAGGAAGACGGCAGGGTTGAAGATCCGGCCATGATGCCGCGCAAACTTTGTAGATCTGACGAGGGCCAATCGGGATGATCAAGCACCGCCCTTAACGTGGCCGGCACCAACAAAGACAAGCTGGGACGTTTGCTTGGCTCCCCTTGCGTCACCGCAGTTAACCAAGCCGCCGCATCAAACCTAGGATGCAAATGCACTGACACACCCGACCATAAAGCGGGCAAGGTTTGAATGCACAGCCCACCCACATGGAACATGGGCAAGACAGACAGCACAATGTCTTGAGAAGTAAATTCGTGCGCCTCTTGGCTGGCTTGGACATTGGCCAAGAGGCCTGCTTGTGTATGAACTGCGCCCTTTGGCAAGCCGGTGGTGCCCGAGGTGTAAACCAGCAACACGTCGATGTCATCGGACACTTCAGGCAAGCTCATGCGCTTGGAAGACGCCGTCGAAATCAAGTCGTCCAACAGACAGGCCTTGCGCAAAAAAACAGGGTCTTGCTGGACGATGGCTTGCGCGGTGTCTGCATGCATGGCGTCATACACCAGCAAACTAGGCTGTGCATCTTGCACGACCATGTTGAGCTCTGCCACCGCCAAACGAAAATTGAGCGGCATGAAAATCAAGCCAAGCCGCGCACAAGCTACCAGCGTAACGAGTTGCAGTTCGTGATTCAAACCAAGCCATGCCACCCGTTGGCCTACCTGCAAACCCATGGTGGTTTGCAAATGGCCTGTCACCCGCTCAACACGACGCCAAAATTTGGCAAAGTCAAAGTCTTCCGTTTGACCTGGCATGCCATATCGGATTGCGAGGTGTTGCGGCTGACTGTGCGCCAGCGTCTTAAAGCGTTGCGCAAGTTTTGAACTTTCGTTCATTCGTCTTTCTCACCTGCTTCGTACAAGGTTTCGCGGCCCAAACGGTCAAGGCACAACTCGGCCGTCCAAGGCAACATGAGCGAGCCGCAACGTGCATCACGGTACAAGCGCTCTAAGGGCAAAGACTTGAGCATCGATTGACCGCCACATGTGCGAATGGCCAAGCGCGCAATGTCTTGGGCGTTTTCCATGATGGTGTATTGCGCGGCATAGGCTCGCAAACGTGAAGATTTGGGTGGGTCAATTTTGGCGTCTTCAATGGCGCGCAAAAACAAGTTCCGAGTTTGTTCCAACTTCACAAACATTTCTGCCACTGCAATTTGTTTGGTGGCAAATTGTCTGCGCTTCACAGGCCCCGTCCCTGGAATTTCACCGCGCAAATAGGCCACGGTGAAATCGTAGGCAGCCTGTGCAATGCCCATGTAGGTGGGCGACAAAGTCATGAACATGTGCGGCCAGCGGCTTGCGGCTTGAAAGTACACGCCTTGCGGCATGAGCGCAGCATCTTCGGGCACGAACACATCTTTGAAAATCAAGTTGCGCGACACAGTGGCACGCATGCCCAAGGGGTCCCACTCACCTTCTACCGTGAGGCCTGGCGCAGTGCGGGGAATTGCCAAATAGAGAGTGTCCCGACGTGACAAATCAGCATCAGGCTTTTTCTCTGTGCACAACACGCCAAAAAAATCTGCGGCATCAGACAATGACGCAAAAATCTTTTTGCCATTGATGCGCCAACCGCCTTCGACTTTGACGGCCTGCGTGCCAAACGGTTGCGCGCCGGCGGCAGCGGCGCCACCTTCAGAAAAAGGTTGTGCGTAAATGGCACCTTCGTTGACCACGCGCGCAAAGTGCGCCTTTTGATGCACACGGTGCAAGGCACGTTGTTCGGGGGTCATGTCCAAATCTTCAGACAACAAACCACTCCACATCATGGTGCAAACGTGCATGTTGAACGTGAGGGCTGTGGCACCACACCAACGGCCAATTTCTGCTGACACCATGGCATAGGTGGCGTAGTCGGCACCCAAGCCACCATGCGCCTCGGGCACACACAAAGCCAGCAGACCGCTGTCTTTCATGTCTTTGTAATTTTCAAACGGAAACTGTGCGTCACGATCGAGTTGCGCAGCACGCGGCGCAAATTTGTGCTTGCCCAAATCGTGGGCCAAGGCCATCAACTTTTTCTGTTTTTCTGAGAGGGGGTAGTCTTCACCACTGATGGGCATGTAATGAGCCGTGCTGATGTAGGGGGTGCTGGCTGTGGTGCTGGCGTTGTTGCTCATAAAAGTCTCCTGCCACTTAAAAATATTGACGAACAAAGCCCAAGACGGCTTGGTGAAAAGGCGCCTCTTGCTCGAAGCCCATCAAATGACCCACACCTGGAATGCACGCATATTGCGCACCTGGAATTTTTTGGGCCATGCGACGCAAGACTTCGGGTGGCGCTGTTTTGTCGTGCTCACCTGCCAAGCACAAAGTTGGCACGGTGATAGAAGGCAAAGCCTTGCGCTGCTCAAAAGTCACCAAGGCTTGCAAAGACGCGCGGTAGGTATTGGGTGGTACCGCTGACATGCAGGCGTGCGCCAAGGCCAAGCCTGCCGGGTAGTCATTTAGAGGCGTATCAACGGGCAAAGTATTGGGCGCCACCATGCTGGGAATCAAGCGATCGGCCACTTGCGCCATGGTTTTGCCTGCGTTCAAAGGCGCCAAACGCTGCGCTACAAACTGCTGTTGAAAATCACCATCTTGTTGTCCAAAGGCGGGGCTGCTGGCTGCAATGACCAGCCCTGCAATGCGCTCTGGGCACTGGGTCCATGCCTGCAATGCCACCATGCCGCCCATGCTGTGCCCTACCAGCACCGCCTTTTGCACCTTGGCTTTGTCCAGCAACTGTTCAAGCGAATGTGCCAAGCCAGCAAAACTCAAAGTTCCGTTAAGAGGGCTGTCACCATAGCCGGGCATGTCCCACGCCAGCGTGCGATAGCCCAGACTGGCAAAGTAATCAACAGACGATTGAAATCCCATTTTGCCGCCGCCAATGCCATGTAAAAAAACCAAGGTGGTTTTGGCATCCGCAGGTCCAGCTTCAATCCAGGCAGGCAGGTCGGCCATCATGTTGCAACGCTTTCAAATACCGCAGGCACCAGCGTTCCTTCGTTCACCACACACAGGCCGTCCAATTGAATGGTGCAACCGCGCATGGGCAAATCAAAGTGGCCTAAGGTGTGTCTGCCCGCCACTTCATTGGCGCCGGTCGAGTACAAAAAGTTACCGGCAAACGCCCGCAGCTCGGTGCCGTTGCAATCGCGCTTGTCATAAAAAGTCATGGCGTCCCAACGCGCAGCAGGGTTCAGGCCAAAGCCTACATGTGAGACAGCGCACGCATCGCGGTGACCCTCTTTGTCAATCCATGCTTGGAAGTAAGCGCGCATCATGTCGACGTCGACACCTTCGCCTTCTATCAGGGTAATGGTGTCGTTTTCAATGGTAAGGCGAATGGTGTCACGCAAATAGCGCTTGAATGTGAGGTTGACATCCCCTGGCGCCATGACCAAGGTTCCATTGACACTGCCCGCTGCGGGAAAGGCCAAAGCCAGGCCACCGGGCCAATGAGACACCATGCCAGGCTTGCTGCAAAACCCCCACACACCGCCCACCACGGCCGACTTCAGCTGAATGCTCAAGTCTGTGCCAGCCTTAGAGGTCACATGCATGTGCTGCGTACCGCGAAGTTTTTTCATGGCATTTCGCACCACAGACTCCAACGCAGGATCGGGCACGGTGCGCTCCAAAATTTCGGGGTGCTCGTTGGAGATCATGAACAAGCGCGGTACCACGCCATCGGCACCCTTCAAAATGGCAGGCAATTCAGGCGCATGCAACATGCCTTCTACTGTGCAGTCAATGACCACATTGGCGCGTTGCAGCGCTGCCACCACAGGGGCCAGATTTTGGATCACATCCGTTGCACCTGTAGAGCGAACGGGCGCAGGGGCAGACAACGCAGGTGTTGGCAAACAAACTTCAAAGATTTTGGCACCCATGCGCTGCAAACTGATGCGCGCCAAGTCAACATTGACACGGCGCGACTGACTTTCTGTTAGCAAAGCCACCACATCACCTTCGTGGATTTTGCACAGGTTAAAGGTGCGCTCAAAAGCAGCCAACCAACGGTGTTCGATTTGCTCAATCAGCATGACAACTCCTTGTGACAAGCACGATGGACAGCTTGTCTTTTCTATGTTTCAGCAAGTTTATATGAAATTTCATACAATCGACTCATGAATTCCCCCACCCCCTCCTTCGACACTCAGCACTTCAAGCAAGCACTCTCGCGCTTCCCCACAGGTGTCTCGGTCATTACCACCCATCAATTGGGCGAGCCCAACCCAGCAGAGTGGGGGCATCAGTTTGTAGGGCTAACTGCCAGCTCATTCAACAGCGTGTCACTCACACCCCCTTTGGTGGTTTGGAGCTTGGGTTTGAAATCACGAACTTTGCCATCGTTTCAAAAGACTTCGCACTATGTGATCAATGTCTTAAGCGAGCAGCAGTTGTCCTTGTGCCAGCAATTTGCGTTTGGCCAAGGCGATCGATTCAGTGGCGCAGACTATTCGCTAAGTGCAGCCGGATTGCCCGTTTTGAAGGGTGCATTGGCCTGGTTTGAATGCCGTAACAGAAGTCAATACACCGAAGGTGATCACATCATCTTTGTGGGCGAAGTAGAACAATGCGGCTTTGCCAATGGCTCACCCCTGGTGCATCAGCAAGGTGGTTTTTACAGCGCACAAAAATTACCCGAATAAATAGACGCCCTTGCCAGCCATGGAGAAAAAAGAATTTGTCGACAGCTACCTGCCCTACTTACTCGCGCGGGCCAGCTTCAGCATTTCTTCTGAATTTCATGCACAAGTTGAAGCGGCAGGCCTAACAGTTGCAGAGTGGAGAATTTTGGCGTCCTTGTCGGGCGTGAAGCAGCGCACCATTGGCGAATTGGCCGAGATCGTGTTGGCCAAACAACCCACTGTGACCAAAATGATTCTCCGAATGGCCTCTGATAATTTGGTGAAGCGCACGCCATGCACACAAGACAAACGTCAAGCTTGGGTCAGCCTGACGCCTACAGGTCAAAAACTGGTCAAGCCACTCTTGAAAAAAGCAGCGCAGCATGAGCAAAAAGTCTTGGCCTTGTTGGGTGATGCCCAGAGTGCGTCACTCAAAACAACTTTACAGCAATTGATTGTCAAGGTTTAACAGCCGTCACCTCAATCTCCACCAAAGCCCGGTCTTCTACCAAGTCGGCCACTTGAACCAAGGTCATGGCGGGATAGTTCTTACCCATCACTTCTTGGTAAACCTTGCCCAGTTCGCGACCACGGGCCACATATTCTTTTTTATCTTTCACATACCAAGTCATACGGGCCATGTGCTCAGGCCCTGCACCAGCACAGGCCAGTGTGGCCACAATGTTTTGCAAAGCTTGTTTGCACTGCGCCACAAAGTCATCGGTTTCAAACTGACATTGGCCATTCCAGCCAATCATGCCGGCTACAAAAATCATTTCACCACGCGCAGCAATGCCATTGGCATAGCCTTTAGCGGGTGCCCATCCTTCTGGCTGAAGAACTTGCAACAGGTTGTGTGACATCTTCTGCTCCTTATTTTTCTGAATTGAAGGCAAGCGCTTGTTGCCTTAATTTAAAGCGCTGCAACTTGCCCGTCTCGGTACGCGGTAAGGCATCACAAAACACCACACGCCTTGGATACTTAAACGGCGCAATGGTTTGCTTCACAAACTCTTGAATCTCTTTTTCCAAGACAGGAGAGCCTGTGTGGCCAGACTTGAGCACCACAAAAGCCATCACCACTTGACCGCGCTCTATGTCGCTTGCGCCAATGACACCGCATTCAGCCACAGCAGTGTGCTGCATCAAGGCGCTTTCAACTTCAGGGCCAGCAATGTTGTAGCCCGCTGAAATGATCATGTCGTCATTGCGTGCTTGATAGCTGAAATAGCCATCAGCGTCCATGACAAAGGTATCGCCTGGCAAGTTCCAGCCGCCTTTGACGTAGTCCTTTTGGCGTGAATCGTCTAAATAGCGGCAGCCTGTGGGTCCACGGACAGCCAAACGGCCGACAACCCCGGGCGGTACCGGTTGCATGTCTTCGTCCACGATTTGCGCTTGGTACCCTGGCACCACTTTGCCAATGCTGCCTGCACGCACTTCTTGACCTGCACTAGAAATGTAGATGTGAATGACTTCGGTGCCACCAATGCCGTCGGTCATTTCCAAGCCGCTGGCTTTTTTCCACAACTGCCGTGTGGCATCGGGCAAAGCTTCACCCGCAGAGACCGTGTGCTTCAAAGATTTCAAATTGAAAGCTTCAGGCTTTTCGGCTACCAGCATGGCCATTTGACGGTACATGGTGGGCGCTGTGTAACACTGCGTTGCACCGTATTGCCCAACGGCTTGCAACAAAGATTCGGGTGTGTACTTTTCGAGCAGCACAGCACAAGCACCGTAGCGCAAGGGAAATGCCAACAATCCACCTAAACCAAACGTGAAGGCAATGGGCGGCGTCCCGCAAACGATGTCGTTGGCGTCCATTTTTAAGACATGGCGCGGAAATAAATAAATCGCACATGGCCAAAACGTCTCGGTGAAAGTGCATCGTGCCTTTGGGTTGGCCGGTCGTGCCACTGGTAAAGGCAATTAAACACACATCGTCACGGCTGGTAGGGTGTGCCTTAAATGTTGCAGCATGCTTGACCATGCGTGCTTCCACACCCTCGGCCTCTTCAGACCTGAACCACAACACTTGCTTTAAAGCATTGGCGTGCTGTGCATGTGCTGAATCTGTGCAATAACCAAGCTCCTCAGCCAACAAGCTGTCGCACAGCGCTGCACTTATCTGTGCTTTGTCTACAATTTGCTTCAGTTCTGCTGCGCGCAACAAAGGCATGGTGGGCACCACCACCAAACCCGCTTTGAGGGCTGCCAAGAAACAAGCCGCCATCATGGGACTGTTGCCACCGCGAAGCAACAAGCGCTGACCCGACTTCATGCCCATGTCTTGAATTAACACGTGCGCAATTTGATTGACCTTGGCTTGCAACTGCGAGTAGGTCCAGCAAATATCACCATTAGCGTCTTTGCCGCGAACAGCGATGCGATCGCCTTGACCGTTGGCGACATGATCGTCCAGTAAGCCCTGCACACAATTGAGTTGTTCCGGATATTGAACCTCTGGTCTGTCAAAAACAAACACGGGCCATTGATCTTGCGGTGGCAAGCGATCGCGCGTGAACGTATCAAGGTGAGATGAAGGTGCCAACGATTGCGTATGAAATTGCGCCATGTCTTGCCTCACTTGAGCAAATCGCGACCAATGATCAGTTGCTGCACTTCGGTCGCACCTTCATAAATGCGCAGCGCTCGAATTTCTCGGTACAGCGATTCCACGATGCAACCCTTTTTCACACCCATGCCGCCATGCATTTGGACGGCCATGTCGATGATTTGCTGGGCATTTTCAGTTGCGGTCATTTTGGCCATGGCCGCCTCTTGCGTGATGCGTTGTCCTTGGTCGCGAAGCCATGCAGCCCGATAAGTAAGCAAGGTGGCGGCATCTAGCAGCGTGGCCATTTGAGCCAACTTGCTTTGTGTGATTTGGAAATCAGCCAAGGCTTGACCAAACATCTTGCGCTGCTTGGCCCATGCAATGGACTCATCAAGCGCACGACGCGCAAAGCCCAAAGAAGCCGCAGCCACTGAAGTCCTAAATACATCCAAAGTGGCCATGGCCACTTTGAAACCTTCACCCGCAGCACCAATGCGCTTGGCATGTGGCACCAACACATTGTTGAAATGCAATTTGGCCAAAGGGTGCGGTGCCACCACATCAATGCGTTCGGCAATTTCCAAACCTGAAGTGTTGGCATCCACAATAAATGCACTGATACCGCGCGCACCCAGTGCTTCGCCCGTGCGCGCAAACACCACATAAAAGTCGGCAATACCACCGTTGGAAATCCAGGTTTTGAATCCATTCAAGCGATAACCTTCTGCGGTTTCAACAGCGCTGCACTGCATGGCGGCCACATCAGAACCTGCATCGGGCTCGCTCAAGGCAAACGCGGCCAAGGCGTCACCTTTGGCAACGCGTGGCAAGTAGTCAGCCTGTTGTTCTGGCGTACCCTTCAAGCTGATGGCACCCGAACCTAAACCTTGCATGGCAAACGCAAAGTCGGCCAATCCGTGATGCCATGCCAACTCTTCGCGCAACATGCAGATGGTGCGTGTGTCGATGACATCGGCAGCACCACCGTGTGCCTTACCAGCAATGGCGGGCTTGAGCCAACCACCCTGTCCCAACGCTTTGACCAAGCTCACGCATTCACGGTCGATGGCGTCGCGTGACTCATCGTGACCCTCTAAGCCCGCAAACTGTTGGTTTGTCCATGTTTGCAGATTGGATTTGAAGGTGCGGTGATGTTCTTCAAAAAAAGGCCATGCCAAATGGGCTGCTGAATTCATGTTCAGTCTCCTTGAAACACTGGCGTTTGTTTGGCCACAAAGGCGTGATACGCCCGATGGAAATCGTTGGTGGCCATGCAAATGGCTTGTGCTTGTGCTTCTGCCTCGATGGCCTCGTCGACACCCATGTTCCACTCTTGCTGCAACATTTTCTTGGTCATGGCATTGGCAAATGTAGGCCCACTCACCAAGACTTTGGCCATGGCTTGTGCTTCTGCCAATACGCTTTCAGGCGTGCACACGCGGTTGTAAAAACCCCAGCGCTCAGCCTCTTCACCCGGCAAGCCACGCCCCGTGTACAACAACTCAGAAGCCCGGCCTTGTCCAATGACACGCGGCAACAAAGCGCATGCGCCCATGTCACATCCAGCCAAACCCACTTTGTTGAATAAGAAATACGTTTTGCTGCGCGCTGTGCCGTAACGCAAGTCAGAAGCCAACGCCAAGAGCGCACCTGCACCTGCGCAAATGCCATCAATGGCAGAGATGATGGGTTGCGGGCAAGCGCGCATGGCCTTCACCAAATCACCTGTCATTCGCGTGAAAGTCAAAAGACCTGGCATGTCCAATTTGGTGAGGGGTCCAATGATTTCATGCACATCACCGCCCGAGCAAAAGTTGCCACCAGCGCCTGTCACCACCACGGCATGCACATCGTCGGCATACGACAACGCACGAAACAAATCGCGCATCTCTGCATACGATTCAAACGACAACGGATTTTTACGCTCAGGTCGGTTGAGTGTGAGGGTGGCAACGCCATCCTTCACTTCAAACAGCACATGCTCGGCTTTGTAATTGGCCATTTTGTTGCCATGACGCGGCAATTGGTGCGGCTGCCCTGGTAAATACTTTTGACTCATGCCATCTCCTCCTGTTTTTGTAAATTCTTTTTCAGCGCACCCAACAAGGTGTACAGCTGACTTTGTTGGTTCTTGGACAAACCTTCAAACATGTTGGCCACCCATACTTCGTGTGCAACGGCCATCTCGGCAAAAGCATCGCGCCCAGCCTTGGTCAACTTAACCGTGAATGAGCGGCGATCATTTGCGCCAACTTGCCGCAACACCAATTTTTCTTTTTCCAACTGGTCGACAATCGTGGTGATGTTGCCTCCCGTCACCATCATGCGGCGTGACAATTCGCCCATGGTGAGGCCTTCCGGATGGCGCTCCAGTTGCGCCATCAAATCAAACCGCGGCAATGTAATGTCAAATGATTCACGCAAATTCTGGCGAATCTTGTCCTCTACACGTGTGGTGCAAGACAACAAGCGCAACCACAACCGCAAGGACGCATGTTGATCGGCATGGGCCCTGAACTCATGGTCGGCGTTCTTCTGTAAATTCAGCACTTGTGTCATCACATCGTCTCCCCGCCATCGATGGCAATTGATTGACCATTGACCGATGCAGCGGCATCGCTGCAAAGCCACATGACAGCCTGCGCCACTTCATCGGGCTGAATCATTTTTTTCTGAGGGTTGTGGGCCACCAAAGCGTCTCGCGCTTGCGATTCCGTTTGCCCTGTTTTGGCCACAATGTTGGCAATCGAATTGCGAACGATATCGGTCTCTGTAAATCCAGGGCACACCGCATTGACGGTAAGGCCTTTGCGTGCCAACTCCAAGGCTAAACTGCGCGTTAAACCAATGACGCCGTGTTTTGCAGCGGCGTAGGCCGACACATAGGCATAACCCTTCAAACCCGCCGTGCTGGCAATGTTCACAATCCGAGCAGCTTGTCCGCTAGCGGCTTGCGCCAGCAGATCTGGCAACGCTGCTTGAATACACAAATAGGTGCCGGTTAAGTTGACATTCAACATCTGTTGCCAAAGTTGTAAATCTGTTTTGACAAATGGCTGGCTGAGTGCTTGCCCTGCGTTGTTAACCAAAACAGTGACAGGGCCCAAAGCAGTTTGGTTTGATGCATGTGCACGCATCACCGATTCGGGATTGCTCAAGTCCATGGCACTCAAGTGCAAGCTCACACCAGGAGAGGCCTTGCGCAATTCAGCCGCTTGCGCCTCCAAAGTCTGCATGCTGCGCCCCGACAAACTCAACGCTGCACCTTCTCGTGCAAACGCATGCGCGACAGCCGCGCCAATGCCTCGGCCTGCGCCCGTAATCCACACGTGACGCATCAATTTTCTCCTTTGGCCGCGGCGGACGAAGCACTCGCCGCAGCCATTGCGGCTGCGCGGTCAAAGTTGGTTTCCATTTGACGCTTGCCCGACACATACGCTTTGTGCCAATTCAAATCGGTGTACCCAATGCGTGCGGCCTCTTGCATCGTCCACGATGGATTGGCCAAATGCGGCCTTGCCACAGCACACAAGTCGGCACGGCCGGCGGCGATGATGCTGTTGACATGATCGGCTTCAGAAATTGCACCTACCGCAATGGTTCTCACGCCGGCTTCGTTGCGAATGCGGTCGGCAAATGGCGTTTGGAACATACGGCCATACACTGGCTTTTCACGCTTGTCGACCTGGCCTGATGAGCAGTCGACAAAATCGACACCCGCGGCTTTGAATTGCTTGGCAATCTCGATGGCGTCGTCTGGCGTGATGCCGCCTTCCACCCAATCGTGTGCAGAGATACGCACCGACATCGGTTTGTCGCTGGGCCACACATTGCGAAGTGCCGTAAATACTGCCAAAGGAAAACGCAAGCGGTTCTCTAAGGACCCCCCATATTCATCTTTGCGCAGGTTGGTCAGTGGTGAAATAAA
>JBEDKQ010000078.1:0-11217 GCA_041172085.1 Pseudomonadota bacterium
AACCACCGAAATTTTGTGGACCACGCCGCGCAATGCACTCATTCAATATTGGCAAGGTGACATTGTCATGGCACCGCCGCAAATCATGAGCCTCTCGCATTTGTGCTTGTTCAACTCGGTTGAACACGCCATGACAGAGGCCGCACAGCGCACGCCGCCCGTCATCATGCCCGAGCCCTTCGACCAAGAAGGCATGCGCGTCATTTGTTATCCCGGCGACCCCCAACATCCCGTCAGCCAAAGGGCTCTGCCCGGCCCCACACGCCTGCACTTTAGAAACAAACGCTTCGAACCCGAAGGGGGTTTGGAAGTTTTGTTGCACGGGTCCTTATGAGTCAAGTCACTTTCTTGTCCATGGCCAAAGCCATTCAGTATTTGGGCGATGCGGCCAGTGCGCAGCAATTGCTGGCCACACTTCAAAGCACCCTTGAAAGCGACATGCCTCAATTGACATCAGCCCTTCAAACGGAAAACTTTGAAGTCTTGCAAAAAATATGGCACCAACTCAAAGGTTTTGCCCCTGTGTTTTGCCATGACACTTTGGTGGCAGAAATTACGCAAACAGAATCGCTGTGCAAGCGTGTTGACACGGCTGAAACAAAAACTAACGCACTCAGCGCCAGCGCGCAGTTGCTTCAGCACTTAATTGTGTTGTTGGCCGAAGTTAAATGGCAGCTGCAACAGCCGGTGTAAGCGGCATTGGCGGTATAACAGGCGTGCTGTGATGCGATGGCATGTTCAACCCTAGCGGTGATTGCTGCAACCAAGCCTCCATCACTTTGGGATCGTGCACCAAGCGCAAGGTGTCAAAGGCTTGTTGCGCCTCTGGGTAATGCCGGCGCAAATAGTTAAGCCATTGCTTCAAGCGCCCCGCACGGTGACGCGGCGCCACATGCAAACTCATGCGTTTCCAAAACACGCTGAGCAAGGGCCACAGTTGTGCCCATGAAAACGACTTGGGCATGTCAGCCACCGACAAGCCCTGAGCTTGGGCATCGTGAAACTTAATTTCCAAAGCCAAGCCAGGGTTGTTGATCATGCCGCGGCCAATCATCAAATCTTGGCAACCTGTGACCTCGCGGCAACGCACCGCATCGGCCACGGTCCAAATTTCGCCATTGGCCACCATGGGCAATTTAACGCACTGGCGCACATCGGCAATGCGATCCCAATACGCAGGGGGCCTGTAGCCGTGCGCTTTGGTGCGGGCATGCACCACCAATTCATTGGCCCCCGCCCCTTCAATGGCCTGCGCACAATCTTCGGCACGAGAATCGTCGTTAAAGCCCAAGCGCATCTTGGCCGATACTGGCACATTGGCCGGCACAGCGCGCCGCACGGCCGACACAATTTGACCAATCAGTTCGGGCTCGTCCAACAACACTGCACCACCGCGATGGCGATTGACTGTTTTGGCGGGACAGCCAAAATTCAAATCGATGCCTGCGGGATTGAGCTTGGCCAAACGCGCAGCGTTCTCGGCCAAAACTTGCGGATCTGAGCCCAGCAGTTGTGCTTTGACGGGCACACCTGCTACCGTTTTGCCTGCATTCAACAGCTCAGGGACCACGCGATAAAACGCGCGCTTGGGCAGCACCGCATCGGTCACTCGAATGAACTCAGACACACACAGGTCAATGCCGCCCACTCGCGTGAGTGTGTCTCGCAGGCTGTGGTCCAACAGCCCTTCCATGGGGGCTAACAAAATTCTCATGCGAGTGTCTGACGCGCTCAATGCTTGAACGGTCTTAAGTCAAAGAGCGCTTCATGCGCACTTCTTCTACTTTGACATTGCCAATGGGCACGGTGCGCGCTGTGTTCATTTCGCGCTTGAAGCCGGCCAACTCATGGAAACGCACAGTGCGTTCGTTGAGCAAGGGCACCCAAATGCTGACGTCGGTACAGTCTTCTTCCAACAAGCCTTCACGAGCGGCATCCCACAGCGCCAAGCCCACGCCCTCACCCAAACGGTCGGGGTCTGCGTAAATGGCCCAAATTTCACCCATGGTGTTTTTTGATTTTGGATCGCGCGAGCGGTCAAAGCCCACGAAGCCCACAATGCTGCCGCCTTCTAAGGCCACCATCACTTGGGGTTCACCGTATTCAATGGCTTCTTTCCAATACGACACACGTTTGGCCATGGGCGTGGCGTCCCAATGGGCCTCAGGCACTTGGCCGGCGTAGGCTGCGCGGCTGGCGATCAAATGTAATTGCGCCACATCAGCGGCTTCTTTTTTGGTGGCAAATCGAACTTCAAAATCGGACATATTGGCTATTTAGGTCAAAAGGGGTTCACAAAACCCTAGATTGTCGCCTGATCTGAGTCCAATGGGCGTTTCAAAGCCTTTCTCCCCTAGAAAGATCGCTTTTTGGCGTTATCTTTGAGGGATGAACCTAGAACTGATCTATGCAGATGCGTCTCTGGCGGTACTCAACAAACCCTCGGGCCTGCTGAGTGTGCCGGGCCGGGGAGATGACAAGCAAGATTGCCTCATTGCGCGAGCCCAGCAAACTTGGCCCGACGCTCTGACGGTTCACCGCTTAGACATGTCGACCTCGGGGCTGGTGGTGGTGGCGCGGGGGCCAGAAGTTCAACGCCTACTTAGCCAAGCTTTTGCACGCCGCGAAGTACACAAAATGTATGAGGCAGTGGTGGACGGTTCGCCGCCCGAAGCGAAATCAACGGTGTCAGCAGATGAGGCTGATGGTAGTGTTTGGCAAGACATCCAATTGCCCCTGCTGATAGATTGGCCTAACCGCCCCAAAAGCAAGGTGGATTGGGAACACGGCAAACCCAGCCATACGCGGTGGCGCCGCAAGCCAGGTGCTTCACCAGAAGGCGCAACCCGCGTTGAACTTCAACCCATCACAGGCAGGACCCACCAATTGCGCTTGCACATGATGGCCATCGGACACGCCATGTTAGGCGATGCTTTGTATGCCAGACCAGAGGTGTGCGCGCGTGCACCTCGATTGCTGTTGCATGCCCGCCAGCTCAAGTTGCAACACCCTCTAACGCAGGAGTGGCTATCATTTGAGACTGCTGTTCCGTTTTAACAAGGTCCTTTTTTTTATGACACAACATCTTTACTTTCTCACGGGTGGCTCGCGCGGTATGGGCCTGGCCATTGCAGCGCAATTGTTGCAGCCCGGCAATACCTTGATTTGTATCTCTCGCCACCAGCAAGCCAGCTTGACCGCACAAGCACAAACAGTTGGCGTGCACTTAGAACAATGGACGCATGATTTGGCGGAGGGCGCCAGCGCCAGTTTGGCCTTGAAATCATGGTTAGAGCAACAAACTGCAGGCCACTTTCAAAGCGCAACCCTCATCAACAATGCGGGCGTCATCCCCAACATTGGCCCCTTGAGTCAAGCCGACCCGCACAATTTGGCCATGGCGTTGCGCGTTGGATTGGAAGCGCCGATGCAGCTGTGTGCTGCGTTTTTAGGCGCCACCGAAAACTGGAACATGCCTCGCAAAGTGGTCAACATTTCCTCAGGTCTGGGCCGCCGCGCCATGGCCTCTCAAGCGGGTTATTGCGCCGCCAAAGCAGGCATGGACCATTTCACCCGCTGCTTGGCATTGGACGAAGCCCTTAAGCCCAATGGTGCCAAAGTCACCTCTTTGGCACCTGGTGTCATTGACACCGACATGCAAACGCAATTGCGCGGTGCCGCCGCCGAAAAATTTCCAGATCAAAGTGGTTTCCAGCAGCTCAAAGCGACGGGCATGCTGACTTCGCCAGCCGATGCCGCCAAGCGAATCCTCGACTACATGGCACGACCCGACTTTGGCAGCAACCCGGTTAGCGACGTGCGCGACGCTTAAACAATTCGATCAATGGACCCGTCACTGAAGGTTCAGTTGTCAGCCCCCTGTAGCCTTCCTTGGTCAGACTTTGCAGTTAAACCCAAATCAAATCTTAGGAGACCCACATGAGTCGTGAAGTTGTTGTTGTCAGCGGTGTGCGCACTGCCATTGGTACCTTTGGTGGCAGCCTAAAAGACATTGCCCCCACCGAGTTGGGCGCCCAAGTGGTGCGCGAAGCCCTGAAGCGCGCCAACACCGAGGGCAAAGATGTGGGTCATGTGGTGTTTGGCCACGTGGTCAACACCGAGCCCAAGGACATGTACTTGTCGCGCGTTGCGGCCATCAACGGTGGCTGCGCCGAGGGCACTCCAGCCTTCAACGTCAACCGCCTTTGCGGCTCAGGCTTGCAAGCCATCATTTCCGCCAGCCAGTCCATTTTGTTGGGCGACGCCGATGTGGCCATTGGCGGTGGTGCCGAAAACATGAGCCGGGCGCCATATGCCAGTTTGGCCACGCGCTTTGGTGCACGCATGGGCGATACCAAAATGATCGACATGTTGTTGGGCGCTTTGCACGACCCTTTCCACACCATTCACATGGGTGTGACGGCCGAGAACATTGCTGCCAAGTGGGGCATCACCCGCGAAGACCAAGACAAACTGGCCGTTGAAAGTCACAACCGCGCAGAGCGCGCCACACAAGCAGGCTACTTCAAAGACCAAATCATGCCGGTCATGCTCAAAACACGCAAAGGCGAAGTGGCCTATGACACCGACGAGCATTTCCGCCCTGGCTGCACCATGGAAGAATTGGCCAAACTCAAGCCTGTGTTCGTCAAAGAAAACGGCACGGTCACGGCGGGCAACGCTTCGGGCATCAACGACGCTGCTGCGGCAGTGGTCTTAATGGAGGCGGGTGCTGCCAAAGCCCGCGGCGCCAAACCTTTGGCACGTTTGGTGGCCTACGCACACGCTGGCGTTGACCCTAAGTACATGGGCATTGGCCCTGTGCCCGCAACGCAGTTGGCCTTGAAAAAGGCCGGCCTCACAGTCCATGATTTGGACGTGATTGAAGCCAACGAAGCTTTTGCGGCGCAAGCCTGCGCCGTCACACGCGATCTGGGCTTAGACCCTGCCAAGGTCAACCCCAATGGCTCCGGTATTTCTTTGGGCCACCCCATTGGTGCTACAGGCGCATTGATTACCGTCAAAGCTTTGCACGAGTTGCAACGCATCAACGGTCGTTATGCCTTGGTCACCATGTGCATTGGTGGTGGACAAGGCATTGCGGCTATTTTTGAACGCATGTAAACATCCATCACAGTGTGGCCTCAGGCCTCCATTGTGAGCAAACGCAAGGCCATCGCAAGATGGCCTTTCTGTTTGGGGCGTATTCTCACAGGTGTGAACTCCCTTTTATTGACCCACTCCCCTCATTGCTTTCATTTGCAAGATTTGAATGTTAAACTTTCAAATATTCAGGAGAGCGCTATGAAAGCTGTTACCCAAGTTGCCAAAGTCACCCAAGCCGATCCCGCGCGAGTTCTGACCAAAGCCACGCTTCGTGCTGCCGAGTTTCTGGGCATCACGGGCGCCAGCCTGGGTCAAACCATCGGCGTTAGCGAGGCCACCATTTCACGCATCAATTCGGGCGATCGCACCATCGACCCCCAATCCAAAGAAGGCGAATTGGCTTTGTTGTTGGTGCGCTTGTATCGCTCACTCGATGCGTTGGTTGGCAACCAACCTGGCCAAGGCGCGCTGTGGCTCAATGGCTTCAACCAAGCCTTCAATGCCAGCCCCAAAACGCTCATCACCCAAACTGAGGGACTCGTGCGCGTTGTGAGTTATCTCGACAGCATGCGTGCCAAGGTCTAATCGACATGCATCGTTGGCAAAAAGAAAACTGGATCCAAAGCAGCGCCAACACGTCCGAACAACTTCTTTGGCGCGCAGTAGAAGCACAGCATCTCAACGCCACCATGCGCTTGGTCGACACGCTTGATGAACAATTTTTGCTAGAGCAAATGCTGGAAGCCAACAAACCACCGCTGCCACCCGCAGCTGTGGGGCAGCACTATTTATTGTCAACGCCCTTTCGCTACGCATCGCCCTACCCATCCCGGTTTAGAGCAGCGCATCAGCCAGGTGTTTGGTACGGTGCCCTTGATCGTCAAACCGCCTGTACAGAAGTAGGCTACTGGCGGTGGCGATTTTTGATGGACAGTGCTTCGCTCAACACAGGCGAATTACAAACCGAACACAGTTTGTTTCAAGCCAAGGTGACAGGGCAGTGCATCAACTTGAGCAGCCCGCCTTGGAACCGGCTGGCCCCTCAATGGCAAGACCGCAATCACTATGGCCAATGCCAAGCACTGGCCACCGAATGCAGACAACACAACATCGATTGGATTGCCTACACCTCCAGCCGCCAACCTCAAGGTCAATGCGCCGCAGTGTTGGTGCCTCATGCTTTAAAGATGCACAAACCACTCAATGTCCAAACATGGCACTGCCGCATCACTCGCAGCAGTGTCATTTTTAGACATTTCAAAGAAGGTTTTTCCTTCGACCCGCTTCAGCGATAACGCTCACGTGCAATGCGAGCGCCTTCTGCCAAGGCTTGTAGTTTCTTCTCGGCCACTTCTCGGCTCATGGGCGCCAAGCCACAATTGGTACACGGAATAATGCGCGCTTTGGGCACAAACTGAAGGGCGCGGCCAATGGTGTCTGCCACTTCTTCAGGCGTCTCGACCACATCGCTGGCCACATCAATCACACCCACCATCACGTCTTTGCCTTCCAGCAAAGCCATCAAGTCCATGGGAACGTGAGAGTGAAAGCACTCCAAACTCACTTGCTGAATGCTGCTTTTGGCCAAGGCTGGAAAGACTTTTTCGTATTGACGCCATTCGTGGCCCAAGGAGTTCTTCCAATCGATGTTGGCTTGAATGCCGTAGCCATAACAGATATGAACAGCGGTGGTGCAGGTTAGGCCCTGCGCCGCACGCTCCAAAGCTTTCACACCCCAATCGGCCGCCTCTTCCATGTACACATTGAAAGCAGGCTCATCAAACTGAACTATGTCAACGCCGTCGGCTTGCAGTGCCAAAGCTTCTTGGTTGAGAAGCTCAGCAAAGGCCATGGCCATTTTGACCTTGTCGCCATAGAAGCGATCGGCAACGGTGTCGACAATGGTCATAGGGCCAGGCAAAGTGAACTTCAATTTTTTCTTGGTGTGGGCACGCGCCAGTTGTGCTTCAAACGCATGTACACGGCCTTTTAAACGCAGGGGTGCAATCACTTGCGGCACTTGCGCGTCGTAGCGATTGTTTCGAATGCCCATGGTCACTTTGTTTTCAAAGTCAATGCCTTCAACTTGTTCAAGAAAACCATGAACAAAGTGTTGGCGAGATTGTTCACCATCGCCCACTACGTCTAGTCCAGCGTCTTCTTGTGCTTTGATCCAGAGCAGTGTGGCATCTGCTTTGGCTTGCTTCAGGCTGTCTCCTTCTGCCATCCATTTAGGCCAAAGCTTGTTGGTCTCGGCCAGCCATTCGGGTTTGGGCAAACTGCCTGCGATTGCGGTTTCAAACATTCATATGCTCCTGAAAAATTAAGCGGTTAAATTAAATTCTTGCGACAACAGCTCGTATGAGTGCAGCTGCGCTTTGGGATCATGGGTCCATGTGATGATCACCAATTCGTCCAATTCCAGCTTGTCGGCCAATGTGCGTAACTTGGCACTCACGGTGCTGGCACTACCAACCAAAGCGTTGGCTTTCAAAGCATTCAGGGCCATTTGCTCAGAGACGGAATACGCTCGATCTGCTTGGTCTGGCGGCAGCATCGGGCCAATGCGCCCCATGTTGCGATCCATTCGCCAACGCGCACGGCTCTTGAACAAATGCCAAGCTTCTTCATCGGTGTCTGCAGCCAAGGCCCAAAGGCACAAAGTTGCATGAGGCTTTTCCAAGCGCGCACTCGGCCTGAAAGTTTCCCGGTACATGTGCAAAGCCTGCTCTGCACCTTGTCCATCCGTAATGAACCACGCGAAGGCATAAGGCAAGCCCAAATGCGCTGCCAATTGCGCGCCATAGTCTGAACTGCCCAGCATCCAAATGTCTGGCGAGGTGGCCGATTGGGGGTACGCAAAGACGCCATGGCCAGGATGACCTGCAGGCAATGGCCGCCCCTTGACCCATGCTTGCAGTTCCATCACTTGCTGCGGGAAATTCTCGCTGGCATAGCGATCTGGATTGAGCAGTTGGGCTGTTTTACCATCACTCCCAGGTGCACGCCCCACTCCCAAATCAATTCGCCCTGGCGCCAGTGCATCCAAGACTCTGAACTGCTCGGCAACTTTCAGGGACGAATAGTGTGGAAGCATTACGCCTGCACTGCCGATGCGAATGCGTTGTGTTTGCGTGGCGATGGCCGCCATCAAAACTTCAGGGGCAGTGCCCACAATGCTGGGATGCGCATGGTGCTCACTGACCCAAAAGCGCGAGTAACCCAATTGCTCTGCGGACTGCGCCAGCGCCAGTGTTTGACGAATGGACTCATCTTGTCCACGCCCTGACATGGCCACAGATTGGTCTAAGACCGACAGCCTCAGGCTCATGGTGCTTGGACTCTTGAAAAGATCAACGTCATCTTTAGGCCTTGGCCATTTCGGCCTCTTGCAAAGCACGCCACATCACTTTGCCACTGCCACTTTTGGGCAGTGCATCCATAAACTCCACCACGCGTGGCACTTTGTAAACCGCCATGGTGTCGCGGCACCAATCAATGATCTCTTGCTCACTGACCTGCCCTTTGTGGGTGCTGCGCAGCACCACCACCGCTTTGACCGACTCACCGCGGTAAGCATCTTTGGTGGAAATAATGCAGGCCTCTTGAATGGCAGGATGTTTGAACATCAGCGCTTCCACTTCAGCAGGCCACACCTTGAAACCGCTGGCATTGATCATGCGTTTCAATCGATCTGTCATGAAGAAATAACCTTCTTCATCAATGCGCCCCATGTCGCCCGAACGGAAAAACGATTTGCCATCGCGTTCAAAGAAAGCACTGGCGGTTGCTTCTGGACGCTTCCAGTACCCCTTGAAAACCTGTGGCCCAGAAATGACAATTTCACCTGATTCACCTTGCGGCAATTCAACCAAGGTTTCGGCGTCGACCACCCTGGCATCCACGCTCATGAAGGGAATGCCCAAGCACTGTTTTTTGGGGGCATCGGGCGGATTGGAATGAGAAGGCGCAGCAGTTTCAGTCAGGCCATAGCCTTCGATGTACTTCAATCCAAATTGATCTAGCAATCTTTGAGCGACGGCTTCAGGCATGGCCGCACCACCGCCACCAATGTTGACCAAACTGCTCAAATCAAATTGGGCCATGTTGGGGCTGCCTAGCAGGTCAATCACCATGGTGGGAATGTTGGTCCAGTGCGTAATTTTCCATTTGGAAATGAGTCGGCCTGCTAAATCGCGGTCCCACCGCGGCATCAACACCAAAGTAGCGCCGATGAAAATTGAAGCATGCATCACACTGACCATGCCGGTAATGTGGAACATGGGCACAACGCAAAGCGTTTTGTTTTCGGGTGTTCCCGCTGCCCAAATGCCGCTGGCCATGGCGTTGTGCATGATGGTGCCGTGGGTGTGCATGCAACCTTTGGGCAAACCGGTGGTGCCACTGGTATAGGGCAATACTGCCAGATCTTCAGGACCGGCTGTAACCGGACCTAAATCAATTGAATTTTGGACAGCATTCGTCCATGCGTGCACTTGCCCGTTCTCCAAAGTGGGCAAAGCGTGAACTGTCGACAACCAGTCGCGCCAAGCTTCAGGCAATTCTGTGGGGCCGGCTTTAGCAGGATCGAAGACATCGGTAAATTGCGTTACCAGCAAATGCTTCAACTGCTGGTCCTTTGGCAAAGAATTGCTGGCTGCTGCCAATTCTGGTGCCAAGTCTGATGTGGTCACGGCGATCTTGGTGTCAGGATCTAGGATGTAGTGCTTTAACTCTTCCATGCGGTTCATGGGGTTGACCGGCACCACCACAGCATCAAGCCGCAAAATTGCAAAATGTGTGATGACCAATTGAGGACAGTTTTGCATGTCCAGCACCACCCGGTCACCTTTTTGCACGCCCATTTTGCGCAAAGAGGAGGCGATGGCTTCAGCCTGATGTTGGAGCTGCGCATAAGTCCACTGTTGTCCCATGAACACCAAGGCCAACTTGTTGGGGAAGCGCACGGCACTGATCTGCAAATTCATCCACAACGATGTTTGCGGGGCCGTTAAGTGGTGCGGCAATCTTTTTGGCCAAAAAGCATAATGAGCAGGCATTCAACGCGTCTCCATCAGGATACAAAACAAGACAATATGTTGTACTTGCAACGGCTTTCACCATTTTGCACAACACATCCTAATCTTGTATGAGCAGATGGAACATCCCCATAGTCCCTAAGGAGACGCTGTAGACCGCGACGCAAGGGCCTCTTCAGAACATGACTTCAGCCGAATTCAATTGAAAGGAAATGTAAGTTCTTGCAAGTTGGTATGACTTCAATTCACGCTAAATTGAAGTTTTGCAACGAAGACAAGCATGGCCAATCCATCCACCCCCGCTTGCTGCGGCACCAGCAAAGCTGCTGATCTCCTTCAGTTGTCGGTCGGCACCGTCCAAAGCTTGGTCGACAAAAAAATCTTACACGCCTGGATTACCCAAGGGGGACACCGACGTATCTCGCTTGAGTCCATCCAAAGTTATCAGGTGCAACAACAAAAGTTGCCTGCCCTGCAGCGACTCTTGAATGACCGTCTCAGGGTCATGGTGGTAGACGACGACAGCGTTACACGACACATGCTTCAAGACGCCTGCCTTTCTGTACATCCGCACGTAGACTGCTGCGCCATGGCCTCCGCCATCGAGGCCCTTCTTCACATTCCCGTGTTCAAGCCACACATCATGCTTCTAGATTTGCTTATGCCCCAAGTCGATGGCTGGGCGTTGGTCAAGCAACTTGCAGAAAAAGAAAGCTTGGCTCAGATGCAAATCATCACGATCTCAGCCCTCAGTCAAGAACAGCTCGAAGATCGAGGGGGGCCACCCCCAAGCTCACACTTCATTCAAAAACCCGTCGATTTGGGCTGGTTAAAGGGATATTTGCTGGGTTTGCTTGCGCCACATGCGTGGGCTTAAGAAATGAAAAACGCACCCGAAGGTGCGTTTTTACTTTTTGGCGGAGTGGACGGGACTCGAACCCGCGACCCCCGGCGTGACAGGCCGGTATTCTAACCAACTGAACTACCACTCCTGGTAGCTTGAAGCTTTGGATTCGAACCCCGGTACTCACCGTGAAAGGGTGATGTCCTAGGCCTCTAGACGATAGGGTCA
>JBEDKQ010000079.1:0-11344 GCA_041172085.1 Pseudomonadota bacterium
TCATAGCCCAAACGGCCTTTCCATTTGGGATCGAGCAGGTCTTCGTAGGTTTTGGGCAATTCAGCGACTTTGACCGACCCTGTGTTGTAAGCCTGAACCCACATGGAATAAATGGTGGTGGCGTATTCTTTGTGAGCGGGCACGCTACCGGGCATCAACTCTGTGAAGTGCGGTGAAGCCACGGGTTGCAACATTTTTTCGCGGTGCAACACTTCAAGCTCAACCGTGCCGGCATGCACCAAATCGACGTTGTAACGTTTAGCCCGCGTTTCATTGATGGTGCGGTTCATGACGCTGTCGCCACTGGCACGCCAGGTGGTGACCTTCACGCCGTATTTTTTTTCAAATGGATCGATCAGCGGCTTCAGATCTTTTTCTGCAATGGAGGTGTACAGCGTGATGCCGCCTTCCAATTTGGCCGCAGCAGCCAACTTGGCTGCACGGTCGGGTGCCGTGCTTTTGAGCAAGGTCACATCGCTTGCACTTTGAGCCTGCGCCAAGCCGGCCAAGCTGCCACTCAAACACACGCAAAATGCCGCCAATTGCGCGAGGCGGCGCACCGGGGTGACAGTCAAACGTTTGGAATTCAGCATGCTGTGATCCTTTGTTGTAGGCACCCGAGGTGCTGGTAATGGGTTGCGCGTCAAGCTTTGCGGTTGAAAATATCGTCGTAAAGTTTGTTCCACTTATGGCCATCGTCCAAGGTTGTTTTGGGGTTGGCAAAGGTGAGGGGCATCTTGTTCAGGGTAGAGGGCACTTTGGTACTTGTCGGGATGAAATCCCGTTTGCCCAAAATGACTTGGCCTTCTGTCAATTCAAAATCTTGGAACAACAGAGCTGCATGAGGGTGCGGCGCATTGCGAGCCACACCGTTGGCGTTGGGCCTTGCAATGGTGGGGTCTAAAGCAAACCAATCGACCGGCGCGCCAGAGTTTTTCATCTGCTCAATTTTGTAGTTGTAAACCGTCAGCGCCATGGGCACTTCACCAGATGCCACCAGGTTGGACAACAAGGTATGTCCTTTGCGAACCGACACTGCGTTCTTGCGCGCAATTTCTTTGAACAACGCAATGCCTTTTTCTTCGCCCATTTTCATGACGGTTTCGGCCAACCAGTCGCTGTCGTCTGCCTCAACTGACAACTTGCCTTTCCATTTAGGGTCAAGCAGGTCTTGGTACGTTTTAGGCAATTCCTCTTTTTTAACCAGCTTGGTGTTGTAGGCGCAAGTGAAAATATTCAAACGCGTGGCAATCCACTCTTTGTGTGCGGGAATGGCCTGTGGAATGAGCTCGTTCAAAAAGGGGGAGTTGCCCGCAATCAAAACTTTCTCACGCGACAACACTTCCATTTCAGGGCTGTTGGTTTCAAACACATCGACCTCAAAGCGACTGGCTTTGGCTTCCAACAGACCGCGTTGCAAGATTTTTTCTGAACCACTTCGCCATACTTTGGCCTTCACGCCGTACTTCGCTTCAAAAGCTGTTGTGAGGGCGGCCATGTCGTCTTGCGGCATGGATGTGTAGATGCTCACCACGCCTTCTTTTTTGGCGCCTTCTGCCAAGCGCTTTTGGCGCTCTGCACCCGTCAAGGCAGCCAAGGCGGCTGTTGTGGCGGCGGAAGGTTGTGCCATCAACGAACCCAAACTGGCCGCACCTAAAGAAGCGGCACCGGCTTGAATCAGTTGTCGACGTGAAAAATGAGCATGGTTCATTCAAGATCTCCAATTAGGTTTTAGGGGGGAGCGTTGGCAATTCCGCCTCGTAAGCCTCTTCCATGCGCGGCGACATGCCATGCTTGGCCAAGGACTCTGCAAAGCGCGTGCGAACTGCCTGACTTTCATCAGCATAATCAATTTGATCGCCACCCACACGGCGGCTGATCCAAGCCTTAGGCACGCCTTGGGCATTTCGAACGGACACCACTTCATGCTTAAAAGCAAGGTATCGTGCGGGAGTTTTGCCCGTGTTGAAGTGCTGATGGAACCACATGTTGGGCGGCACAATCATGGCGCCCACTTCCCAGTCGTACTGACGGGGCTCTTCGCCTTCTGGCCACATCAAGCTGTAGCCTTCACCACTCAAAATAATCACGTGGGCGCCAGGGCCGTGGCAGTGGGCCTTTTTGTAAGTGCCCACTGGGAATTGAGAAATGTGGCTGTTCATGGAACCACGTGCCATGTTGAAGCGAATGTGTCCACCCCCTGCACCGCGCTCTTTGGCGCTGATCAGGGGCAAGTTAACGGCATCGGCCACGAAATTGGTTTCGAGCAGCAAGCCCTTTTGTTCACCCTTGCCGCTGAAATAATCTGGCTCGCCGTTGAAACGGTTGGCAAAGTCGTGTTTTGTATTAAAGACAAAATTCAAGTCTTCGTACAAGTTGATGACCGGTGGGCCGTTGGTGACCGCCACAAAACGTGCAGCATCTTTGCCCGAACCATTGAAGTGCTGGTGCATGCAGTTCAAAGGAATGGCAAACAAGGCGCCGGCTTGCCACTCAAACGTGATGCGATGGCCTTCATCGTTCCAAACCGTGGTGGAACCACGGCCTGACAACACATAAATCATCTCTTCGAAAATTTGACGCTGTGGCTCCAACTGTTTGCCTGGCGCAATTTCGCACACATAACAATCGTTGGAAGTGCGGGATGCCTCGTGATTGATGTAAACACCCTTGCCACCGCGGCGTGCCCAAGGTTTCAAATCAACCGTGTTCAAACTGCGAATGTAGTGGGCACTGATGATGTCCAGGCCTTCAGCCTTGACCCAACGGGTATAGGGTGTTTCTTTTTCAGTGGCGAATTTGGAAGCTAAATCTTCCGATACGAGTGCGTCTTTTGCCATGTGCTGCTCTGTTTTATTTGTAATGAGTCAAGGTGGGCGCATCAAACGCCCACTGTTTTTTATTTGCGCAAATATTTCAAAATTGCTTCGCCGTCCAACTTGATCGAGGGATCAAACTCTGGCGCATTCTCAATTTGCTCCAAATCATTCAAACCGCAATATTTGAAAATGCGGTTGATTGAAGAGATCAAGCGCACTGGGCGATCTGGGTCTGCATTGAAGTGTTGGTGAATGGTATTCGGTGGAATGTAGATCACGTCACCGGCTTCCCACTCATAACGTTTGATTTCGTCTTGGGGCTTCCAGTGGTACGTGTCGGTAATTTCCACGTCGCAATCTTGGTGCAAATCGTAGCCACGGCCTTCGAGCACATAAACGCACTCTTCAGCCAAGTGGCGATGTTTGCCGGACTTGCTGCCGGGTGGAATGATTTGCATGTAAGCATCGACCGTTTCGATGCGCGTGTTCATCGATTCATTCAGCAAGTGCTTCAGCAAACCTTGACGCGCCATTTCCCATGGCATGTCTTCAGGGCGCACCACTTTGTGACGCTTGGAATTGCGCGCAGGCATTTGCGCTGCGTCGTCCAACAGACCTTGGTAATACTTGCCTTGTTGGTTGCCTTGCAACCATGATTTTGATTCGTCCCAAGCCATCTCAGTAGCCTCCCTTTGGATGGTTAAAGTCTTCTTCGTCGTTGCGGGCCACAAAGCCTTCACCGCCAGGTGCGGGCTCGCTTGGACGGGGTTCCACTTGGTGTTGGAACAACATGTTCATGAACATGTACATGGGTTTGGTCTTGATCACCAAAGCGCGAGCAGGGCGTTCGCTGCTGGCGTTGAAGTGTTGGTGTACGCAGTTGTTGTGCACCACGGCAATGTCGCCAGCCTTCCAGTCGTAGCGAATGCCATCGTGAATTTCGTAGCCAGTGCCGTCCAAAATGTAGAAGGCTGCTTCGTTCACGTGGCCGTGCTTTTGTGAATTGCCACCAGGACCGTACTCTTCCAAGTGCATGTGGAAGGTTTGGGTAATGCCATCTTTGGGCTCTACATAGTGACGGCTGAACGCTTGTGGGCCATCGTTGAATTTGATGTCCTTGCCTTTGCGAACGCGTGGCATGGCACGCAGGCGCTTTAGTTCATCGCCCAAGTTGTAGGGGCCGGCAATGGCGCGTACAAAGGTGCGATCTTTTTTACTGTGGTAGTGCGACTCATTGGGAACGAATTCCGTAGAGGGCGCTTTTTTGTCATCAGCACTCATGGTTTTCCTTTTGGATTTAAAAATTAATTTTCTTTTTTGAGAACAATACAGTCGGAAGGGTCCAACACAATGTGAATGGGTGCACCGACGGGCGTTTTTTGACTGGGGTGAACGCGGGCCAGCATGACCTTCTCGTTCACTTGCACCTGAAAATCAAGCACATCACCTAAGAAGATTTTGGCAAACACAGTACCCAAATAATGGTTGGTGTGGTTGACCGGCGGGGTTGAGTCGCTCAGGTGCACGTCTTCGGGACGGATACACACCTGCACCTCTTCACCCACCTTGAAGTCGTTGATCATGGGAACTTGAATGGTACCAATTTCTGAATCGACCACCATGGCATTGGTTGCCGAATCAATTGACCTGACAGTGGCCTTGATGAAGTTGATGGTGCCCACAAAGTCAGCCACAAACTCGCTGTTGGGCGTTTCGTAAATTTGGCGCGGCGTGCCAACTTGCATAATTCGCCCATTGCGCATCACTGCAATTTCATGCGACAAAGCCAGCGCTTCAGATTGATCGTGTGTGACATAAATGGTGGTAATGCCCAGCTCGCGTTGAATTTTCTTCAACTCAAAGCGCATCTTCTCGCGCAGCTTGGCGTCCAAATTGGACAGCGGCTCGTCTAGCAACAACAATTTGGGCTCCATGACCAAGGCGCGCGCCAAAGCCAAACGCTGCTGTTGTCCACCAGAAAGTCGGGTGGCATCGCGATCGGCATATTGCGCCAATTCGACCGACTCCAAAACCCGCATCACTTTGGTTTCAATGTCTTTGCGTGAATAATTTTTCTGACCCACTTCCAAAGGGAAGCTGGCATTTTGAAACACCGTCATGTGGGGCCAAATGGCGTAGGACTGAAACACCATGCCAAAGCCACGCTTGTTGGGCGGCACAAAAACTTTTTGCGCAGCGCTGTAGACCGTGGTGCCACTGACAGTAATGACACCTTCGGTTGGCTTTTCCAAACCAGCAATCGATCGCAAGGTGGTCGTTTTACCGCAGCCACTGGGGCCGAGCAAGGTAAACAATTGACCCTCAGGCACTTCAAAGCTCACATCTTGCGCAGCCTTGACAACGACGCCTTTGTCGCTCACATATTCTGTATGCAATCCACTGACATTTAACACATTAATTCCTTGTTTTAAATGAAGTTAGACAAAGCCGCTTTGGCCTTGCCCACCTGCAATTTCCTTAGCTTTCTTTGACACCAAAGCGTTTTCCAGCCATCTGCGCCATGCCCACCAAGACCAGCAGAAGCAAAATGAAGAGCACGCTCAAAGCGGACAACTCGACATACTGCCCGTTCTCCCACAACTCCCAAATGACGATGGAGATCACCTCATTGCCAGGGCTGTACAAAAGAATAGAAGTTGACAGTTCGCGAATCGAAACGATCATGACGTAGATCCAACCGGCGACCAAACCTGGCTTGAGCAAAGGCAAGATGATGCGGCGGAAAACGGTAAACCAACTGGCGCCACTCATGCCCGCCGACTCTTCCAAGTCTTTGTGAATTTGCAACATGGACGTGGTGCTGTAGCGCAAACCATAAGGCAAGAAACGCGTGACATAGGCCAGCAAAATAATCCAGAAGGTGCCATAAATACCGATGTCGAATGTGAGATAGAAAATCATGATGGAGACACCCAGCACCAAACCAGGAAACACCATGGGCAATGAAGCCAAGTTGTCTAGCAACCAGCGCCCCCGTATCTTTGTCTTGACCACGATCCAACACACCACGGATGCCAACAACATGACGGCAGTTGCAGTGGCAAACGACATCCACAAACTATTTAACACCGCATTGCGAATGGGGTCGGAACCCAAAATGTAACGGTAGCCATCTAATGTGATGCGCGACAAAGCTTCCATGGAAGGGGGCGCATAGAATTTTTGCAAAGATGACCACAAAAGAACCAAGAAGGGCAAGATCACAATCAGCAAGAAATAGAGAATGAAAATGGCCATGGTGAAGTAGCGCCACATGCCCAAATCAATGGTGCGCGGCCGAAAGCCTTTACCCGTTACGGTGGCGTATTTGGTGCCTGTAGAAGAAATTCGGGACTGCACATAAATACCGCCCGTGGTGAGCAACAACAAAATAACCGAATAGCTGGCCGCCAAACCAATTTGACTGGGGTACTGGTGAATGGCTTGGTAAATGGCTGAGGTGAAGACCTGAATGCCTGCGGGCAAACCCAACAAGGCTGGCACCTCAAACGATGCGATGGTGTTGACAAACAAGGTCAGAACAGTGGCCATGATGGCGGGATACGCCAGCTTCAAAGTAATGCGGCGCAATGTGTTCAGAATGCTGGAGCCACTCATGACGGCCGATTCTTCTAGCGAGGGGTCCATGGCCTTGAAGGCCGACGACATGAGCAAGAAAGCCATGGGCGAGCAATGCAATGCATCGACCCAAATCATGCCCCACATGGAGTAAATGTTGAATGGCGGCGAATCAAGGCCAAAGATGGCCATGGCCCATGTGTTCAACAAACCAATTTTGGGGCTGGCCAGCATGATCCAAGAAATGGTGAACAAAATGCCTGGAATGATGAGGGGCACGATAGACAAGGCGAAAAACAAACGGCGCAATGGCGTGTTGGTTCGCTCGTTCATCCAAGCCAACGCGGTGCCAATCACAAACGCCAACAAAGAAGTCCCCAAGGCAAATTGGACGGAGTTCCAAAAAATGGCCACTGTTTCGGGGTTGGTGTAGGCGGTGACGTAATTGCCCAACGTGAATGTAGAAGGCGAGGAGGCGGTTTCAGGGGTGTGAAAGCTCTGCCAAATCATGAAGCAGAAAGGGACCAAGGCCAAAACGGCCACGATGACCAGGCTGATGCCAATGACCAACCACTTGGCATCGAACGCCGACCCAAATTTGGGACTTGCAGTTTCTGCGACTGAGTTTTGCACGAATGAGTTCTCCAGAATTATTCAGATCAAAACAGAATCATTTGATCGTTCTTTTATATGGAACTACAGTCCACATAAAGGCACAATCCGCATTAGGCTAGATTCAATTCAAAGTGTCAAGCAACGGGTGTGTGGGTTTTCCCTATCAAGAGTTTTCCTCCTGCATTTTGAGAAATCAGCTCTTAGGCTGCACTTTTCACATGCCTTAAATTTTTGCATCATTCTCTTATAAGGAACGATGTTCTTTTTAGCGGAAAGTCGATATGATGTGCCCAAAGCCATTGTTGCCAAAGGCTGACGGGACTTTTCAGTCACTTGTTCTGAAATAAATCCTGGCCTTAGGCTCGCAAAGCTGGCTCACTTAATAGCAACCCTTTGAAATTGCTCATTCATGACCTCTGACACAAACACTTCCAAAAGCTCACGACTGTCTTCCGTGGCCGCGGCTGTTCGCGTGCTGAAATGCTTCTCTGAAGTTGAACCCGAAATTGGCATCAGCAGTTTGGCCAAGCGCTTGTCTTTGGCCAAAAGCACAGTGCACCGGTTGGCCGTCACGCTCACCAGTGAAGGGCTTTTAGAACAAAGTCCCGAAACAGGCCGCTACCGGTTGGGCATCAATTTGTTCGTCATGGGCGCTCTGGTCCGCCGTCGTTTGGATGTGTCCAACATGGCCCAGCCCTTCCTGAATGTGCTGCGCGAACGCACGGGTGAAACCATTCACTTGGCCGTGATGAATGAAACCAACATTTTGTACCTCTACAACTTAGAAAGCCGGCAAGCCATTCGCATGAAAAGCTACATCGGCACCATCAAGCCGGCCTTCTGCACCTGCGAGGGCCGAGCCATTGTGGCTTTTGGCGGCACGGAGTTGATGAACAAGGTTCTGAATGCCCCTCTTGTGGCGCGTACACCAGGCACCCAAACCGATCCCGCGCAACTGATGAAGATGTTTGCCGAAATCCGCGCTCATGGTTACGCCATTGACGATGAAGAGTCTGAACAAGGCATGCGCGGTATCAGCGCTCCCCTTCGAGACATCACGGGACAGGTCATCGCCGCCATTGGAATTGGCGGTCCAAGCCAGCGTTTGACCCTCAAAAAATTGCGCGGCTTAGCGCCTGTTTTGCTCAGCACTGCTGAAGCCATCTCAACTCAATTGGGCTATCGCGCATAAAGTCATGTCTCAAGCAGTACATCTCATTCAACTGGCTGGATCCGGTCAGTCCTTTCCGTGTGCAGAAAACGACACCTTGTTGCGCGCAGCACTTCGAAGCGGCATTGCATTTCCTTACGAGTGCAATGTCGGTTCTTGCGGCAATTGCAAATTTGAATTGCTTGACGGCGTCATGTCTTCTTGCTGGCCTGAAGCCCCCGGCCTGTCAGACAAAGATCGCGCGAGAAACAGAGGCCTAGGCTGCCAAAGCAAGCCCTCAGGGCCACTGCAAATTAAGCTGCGCACCAGCGACAAATATGCGCCCCAGCATCGCCCTGTTCGCACGGCAGCCACTTTCATTTCTGCGCGCGCTATCACGCATGATTTGTCTGAGTTCAAATTTGAAACCGCTGTACCTGTTGCATTTTTAAGTGGGCAATACGCTTTGGTTCAGATGGCTGGCATTGCGGGCCCACGCGCCTATTCCATGAGCAATGTCGGCTTGATTCATGGCCACCAACAAGCCAGTCAACTGATGGAATTTCAAGTTCGACGTGTGCCTGGCGGTCAAGGCAGTGCGCATTTATTTGACCAATTGGCGCCCGGCGATCAAGTTGAAATAGATGGCCCCTATGGCATGGCCTATCTGCGTGAAGATGTTGAGCGAGACATTTTGTGTGTGGCGGGTGGTTCTGGTTTAGCGCCCATGGTTTCCATTGCACGTGGCGCATTCAACAGTCCCAAAATGCAGGGAAGAAAATTGCACTTCTACTACGGCGCACGCTCTTTGCAAGACGTTTGCGGCTTGGACATGCTGCAATCCCTCCCCGAGTGGCCTTCAAGAGGACATTACCAAGCTGTCATTTCTGGTGAGCCGGAAGACCGCCATTTGCCCAAGCCCTATTTGCGTGGCTTTGCGCACGATGCGGTGGCACAAACATTTGGCGAAGCTTTGCAGCAAATGGAAATTTATTTTGCAGGCCCCGCACTGATGGGCCAATCTCTTTTAAAAACTTTGATTGATCTGAAGGTGCCTATGGACCAAGTGCACTTTGATCAGTTTTATTGAACGGCAAGCATGAGCAGCGAAGACATTAAAAACAAACACAGCGTGCAAGACCACCAGTACGGCGCTGACACGTACCACACCCACGATGGCGAAGCCGATCACGACCATGACCATGACTTTGCGGGTGATGATCCTTCTCAAGAATCTTTGTGGCGCCAAGACAATGTGATTCTGCACAGCGTTGGCATTGATGTGGGCTCGTCTGGCACACAGGTGGTCTTCTCACGCATCCACCTTAGGCGCATTGCAGAAGACTTGTCGAGCCGTTACACGGTGGTTGAGCGCACGGCGATTTACCAATCGCCTATTTCGCTCACGCCCTATTTGAACGACAGCCTGATGGATGCCCAAGCACTGGGCGCCATCATTGACAAAGCCTACCAAGATTCCGGTTTGCACCCCGATGAAATCGACGCGGGCGCAGTCATCTTGACCGGTGAAGCGCTGCGACGCGAGAACAGCGAATCGATTGCAGCCGTTTTGGCCGAACAAGGCGGCGAATTTGTGTGTGCCACTGCAGGCCACCACATGGAAGCCATGTTGGCGGTGTACGGCTCAGGTGCAGCCAAACGCTCGTACGATGAAAAGCATCGCATTTTGAACATCGACATTGGGGGGGGCACCACCAAACTAGGACTTGTTCAAAATGGTGAACTGGTTGCCACAGCGGCCGTGCACTTGGGTGGCCGCCTCATGGTGGTCAACGAAAAGAACGTGCTCACGCGCCTTGACCCTGCGGGTGCCTACCTGGCCAAGCAAGCTGGCTTTGATTGGCAATTGGGCGATCAAGTGACGCGCCAAGATTTGGCCAAAGTAGCGCAGTGGATGGCCGATGCGTTGGTGCGCGTTTTAACCCAAACTTTTTCACGCGAAGATTTGTCCAACTTGTACCTGACCGATCCTGTGGATGACTGGGGCCCATTGGACGGCATCATGTTCTCGGGCGGTGTGGGCGAGTATGTGTACCGCCGCGAGATGCGCGACTTTGGCGATCTGGGCAAATTGTTTGGTGAAGCAGTGCGCCAGCGGCTAGACCAAAATGCCGTGCCAGTTCCTTTGCTGCCAGCGGGCGAATGCATTCGCGCCACCGTTTTGGGGGCCTCCGAGTACAGTGTTCAGTTAAGTGGCAACACCACCTTTATTTCTGAGCCAGCGGCCTTGCTGCCCAGAAAAAACCTTCAAGTCATTCCGCTGAATCTTGAACTCACAGAAATCATTGAACCTGCAGAAATTGCAGAAGCACTCAGCAAATCTTTCCGCAGGCACGATTTGGTAGAAGGCGCACAAGATGTGGCCATTTCGCTGCGTTGGTTAGGCGCGCCTTCTTATGCTCGCTTGAACGCTTTGTCGCAAGGTATCTTGAATGGCTTGCCCGAAACCTTGAAGCAGCAACGCCATTTGTACATTGTGACCGATGGCGACATTGCCCACAACTTAGGACATCTTTTCAAAGAAGACGAGCGCGTGAAGTGCGAAGTCTTGGTCATTGATGGCGTCACGCTCTGGGGCTTTGACTTTGTCGATCTTGGCCGCATTCGCATGCCATCCTGGACCGTGCCCGTCACCGTCAAATCGCTGGTCTTCAACGAAGACCCGCGCGCCCATGGCAAATCTGATCCTGGTGAATGGCATGCCCATGAAGACGGCAAGATGCACCGGCACGATCACAACAAGGCGCATTCGCATGGACACGGACACACGCATGAACATGGTCATGGTCACACCCACGATCATTCACATGGGCACTCTCATGAGAACTCTCACGGCCATTCACATGACCATTCACATGACCATCCTCATGAGCACGGTCACGACCATACCCATGAGACAAAACACGCCCTGAATTTGGCACACAAGGCCAAACCATAAAACGGCTTTGCCACTCCAAACCATAAAACGGCTTTGCCACTAAAAAGCGCAGCCCCTGTGCTTTTTTTTCGCAAGCAAGTATGACAAATTAGAAGAAAATCACACCATGGAATTGAACACCACTTCACTGCTCGCAACGTCCGGTTTGCTGCTCGCTTTGGGCTTTCGGCATGGCCTTGACCCAGACCACATCGCTGTGGTCGATGGCATGACGCGTCTGCG
>JBEDKQ010000080.1:0-11093 GCA_041172085.1 Pseudomonadota bacterium
GCAGACGATATTGCGCGTTGCACACCTATTTATGAAACCATTGAAGGCTGGACGGACAGCACGGTGGGTGTGACGCAATTCGACAAACTGCCCATCAATGCTCGCCTGTATCTGCAACGCATAGAGCACGTCACAGGCGTACCCATTCACATGGTGTCTACCAGCCCAGATCGTGATCACACTATTTTGATGCACCATCCTTTTTTGGCGCCTCTTTAATTCAATATCAACACCTCATTGCCCGCACGCTCGCAATGAATCAACCTTTGGAGAAAACGCATGCTGACTGAAGACGGCAAACACCTGTACGTAAGCTACGACGAATACCACAACCTGATTGAAAAGTTGGCCATCAAGGTTTACCAATCGGGCTGGGAATTCGACACCATCCTATGTTTGGCACGTGGCGGCATGCGTCCAGGCGACATCTTGTCTCGCATTTTTGACAAACCCTTGGCCATCATGTCCACCAGCTCATACCGCGCTGACGCAGGTACGGTTCAAGGCCACTTAGACATTGCGCGCTTCATCACCACACCCAAAGGTGAAATTGCAGGTCGCGTTTTGTTGGTCGACGACTTGGCAGATTCTGGCCACACGCTGAATGCCGTGGTCAACATGCTCAAGACCAACTACAAACCCATCACCGAGTTGCGTTCTGCAGTCATTTGGACCAAAGGCCTTTCAGGTTTTCAACCAGACTACTCTGTGGACTATTTGCCTACCAATCCTTGGATTCACCAACCCTTTGAAGGCTATGACAGCCTCAATCCTCAAAAATTGATGGAAAAGTGGAAAGTCTGAAGGTAGTATGTTGGGATGACTGAAAAAAATGCATCCCACCCCTCGACCCAATTGATTCATCACGGCTACACGCCACCGGCTGAGTTTCAAGCGCCTCAGCCGGGCGTGTTCAAAGCCTCAACGGTTTTCTTTCCCAATGTGGCCGCCATGCGCCAACGGGAGTGGAAAGACAAATCTGCCTACACCTACGGCACCCACGGCACCCCCACGTCCTTTACGCTCGAAGAGCGTTTGTGCACATTGGAAGGTGGCAAGCATTGTGTTCTTACACCCAGTGGTCTTTCTGCATTGGCGGTAGCAGCTTTCGCAGTGCTAAAAACGGGAGATCACGTCTTGTTGCCGGACAACTCTTACGGACCCAACAAGACACTGGCCGAAGGTGAGTTGCAATCTTTTGGCGTCACCCACACTTACTACGATGCCATGAATCCTCAAGATTTGGCATCCAAAATTCAAGTCAACACCAAACTTGTTTGGTTAGAAGCACCAGGATCTGTCAGCATGGAGTTTCCCGACTTGATTCAGTTGGTCAAAACATGCAAAGCACATCCTGTTCTAACGGCCTTGGACAATACTTGGGGCGCAGGACTGGCGTTTAAACCATTTGATTTGCTAGGTGATGGCCTTTTGTCCGTCGATCTCACGGCACATGCGCTAACCAAATACCCTAGTGGCGGTGGCGATGTCTTGATGGGCAGCGTCATGACATGCGATGCCCAATTGGCGCTTCAATTAAAACTCACCATGATGCGTTTGGGCATTTGTGTGGGCCCCAATGATGTCGAATCTATTTTGCGCTCTCTGCCCACCATCACCTTGCGTTATGAGGCGCAAGATCGAACTGCTCGTCAACTGGCAGCGTGGTGGCAAACACAATCGGCATGCGTACAAGTGCTACATCCTGCCTTACATGGCTCTCCCGGACATGCCAATTGGCAGGCATTGTGTGCACCCCATGGCGGTGCAGGACAGGCAGCCGGTCTGTTTAGCATCATGCTTAGCCCCAAATTCAGCCAAGACCAAGTCGATTCATTTTGTGACAGCTTGAAGCTGTTCAAGCTTGGCTACAGTTGGGGTGGTCCGATAAGTTTGGTCGTGCCTTACAACATTGGCAGCATGCGGTCTAGTTGGCCTTCCCATCTTCAGCCTGGCCATTTGGTTCGCTTTTCAACGGGCTTTGAATCTAGCGTCGATTTGATAGACGATTTAGCGCAAGCCGTAGCCCGTTGCTTGAATATTTAAGCGCATTGCCAAGAGTTGGATGGCAAGCTGATACAGTGGATGCCATTCAATAGAAAGAAACATCTTGGCAACTCCCAATTACGGCTACGAAAAACGTCAAAAAGAATTGGCGAAGAAGCGCAAGAAAGAAGACAAGCTCAAGGCAAAAGCCGAGAGAAAATCAGACGCCCCCGACGACAGCTCTCTTGAAGAGCCCTCACAAACCGAGCCAGAAGTTGGGGCTGTTGAACCAAGCAAACCTTTGACTTAATGCACAGCTTTCATTGCGCTTGGCATCTTTTAAATTAAGCTAGGCCATGTTTAATTATTCTTGGCAGTAAGCATTCTCTTCAGTTGAGGCCACACATTTCGCATCATCAAGGGTTGTGCTTTTTCGTTGGGATGAATGCGGTCGGCCTGAAACCATTTGAGAGGGTCAGGGTCATCTGCAACACCTTTCAAAAACTGTTGGTTCAATTGAGCCCCAGTCGCTTGAGACACCTTCTCGTATGCAGCAGAAATTTGCTTTAAATAATTGGCGCCATAGTTAGGCGGTACTTGCATGGCAATCACCAACACTTTGGCGCCTGCAGCTTGACTGGCTTTTGCCATGGACATCAAGTTGGCTTGGGTCATGTTCATGTCCAAGCCTCGGAGCGCATCATTGCCCCCCAATTCAATGACCACGATGGCAGGTTGGTGCAATTTCAAAAGCGACGGCAAGCGCGTCACACCGCCTGATGTGGTGTCGCCGCTGATGCTGGCATTGACCCATTTCACTGCGATTGCCTCTTTTTGAGCTTGTTTTGCCATGTGATCGATCCATCCTGAGCCGCGAGCCAAACCATATTCAGCACTGAGTGAATCGCCCACAATCAAAACTGTTTTTTCAGTTGAGCGGGCATTTGTTTCACTGGCTTGAGCAGACGGAACGAATAGGTAAATACCTGCCAACAATAAGCCAACAACAAGGCGGTTAAAGTGTCGTAATAGCAATAAAGGTTGGTGCATGTCAGAAACAATCATTTCAATTCAGCACATTAGCAAATCAGTGCAGGATGTCAGTGGAACGCTGTCTATTTTGCGTGATATTGATTTCTCCGTAAAAGCTGGGGAGACTTTGGCCATATTGGGCGCTTCTGGCTCTGGTAAAAGTACTTTGTTGTCTTTAATGGCGGGTTTGGACACGCCTACAGAAGGTCAAGTTGTATTGGCAGGGCAGTCCCTGTTCGAAATGACAGAAGATGAAAGGGCCGCATGGCGCGGCCAGAACCTTGGTTTTGTATTTCAAAACTTTCAACTGATGGGGCACCTTACAGCGCTTGAAAATGTCATGCTGCCCTTGGAGTTGAATGGCCAAAAAGATGCTGCAAGCCAAGCAAAGGCTATCTTGACCCAAGTGGGTCTGTCTGCACGTCTTCAGCATTTTCCCAAGGTGCTCAGTGGTGGTGAGCAGCAGCGCGTTGCGCTGGCCCGTGCTTTTGTGGTTCAGCCTAAGCTGCTCTTGGCCGATGAACCAACAGGGAGCCTAGACGCTCAAACAGGAGAGAGCATCATGGATTTGATGTTGTCTCTAAACCAAGCACGCGGAACCACCTTGATTTTGGTAACGCACGATCAGAAATTAGCCCAACGTTGCAACAGAACGCTGACATTGAGGGCCGGGGAGCTCATAACCCAAGGATAATCGGGGTATGTCATCTCCCAAAGTTCTTTTCGGTTTCCATGCTGTTGGTGTACGTTTAAAAACGGCACCCAAGTCAATTGTTGAAATTTATTTCGAATCTACCCGGCGCGATGCGCGCATGCGTCAATTCATAGAACGTGCGCAAGAAGCCGGCGTGCGTTTGATCGAAGCCGATAGCATGCGCTTGGCCAAATTGGCGGGAAGCCATGGGCACCAAGGTGTTGCTGCGCGGGTAGAAACCTTGCCACAAGCACATTCGCTCGATGACTTGTTGGACCAAGTGCAAGGCCCACCCTTGCTGTTGGTGCTAGATGGCATCACCGACCCACACAACTTAGGGGCCTGCTTGCGTGTGGCAGATGGTGCCGGTGCACATGCTGTCATTGCCCCCAAAGACCATGCTGCAGGCATCAATGCCACGGTCGCCAAAGTGGCCAGTGGTGCTGCCGAAACTGTTCCATATTTCATGGTGACCAATTTGGCGCGAACCTTGGGCGAATTAAAAGAACGCTCAATTTGGGTCATTGGTACCAGTGGGGACGCACCGCATACCATATTTCAAGCCGACCTCAAGGCGCCAGTTGCCTTGGTGCTGGGGGCTGAAGGGCCAGGCATGCGTCATCTCACGCGCAAAACTTGCGATCAATTGGTCAGCATACCCATGCAAGGCGCCGTAGAAAGTCTCAATGTGTCTGTGGCCAGCGGCGTTTGCTTGTTTGAGGCTGTCAGACAACGTTTGGGTTAAAGCAGCCCTGCGGCACCCAACACGCCGCCAGCGCCTACCAGCCAGAGCAAGTGTATTGAGGTTTTCATCATCAATGCAGTGGCAGCAGCCGTGACCAACCAAAGCTTCCAATCTTGTTGAAGGTCTCGGTGTGCGGCAGACAAAAGCCAACCCGTTGAAACCAACAAGCCAATCACAATAGGCGCCATGCCTGTTTTAAAGGCACGAACAGAAATCAGATTTCTGTTGGTGTGAGCCCATTGAGTGGCTTTGTAGGTCAAGATGGAGGAGGGCAGCATGATGCCCAGCATGGTTGCCAAGATGCCCAGAAAGCCTAAGCCCCAAGCGTGCGGACCTGCTGACAATCCGCCACCAGCATTCAATCCTACATTCCAGCCCATTAAGGCGACAAACAGCACATTGGGACCTGGGGCAGACTGTGCAAGGGCAATGGAGGAAGCAAAAGATGCTTCAGTGAGCCATTGTTTTTCGTCCACCAGATAGCGGTGCATTTCTGGCGCCGTGGTAATGGCACCGCCAATGCCCAGCAAAGAAAGCATTGAAAAATGAATGAACAAGTCAATCCAGTCCTGCGGACTTAAATTCAACAAGGGGCTCATGCAGGGTCCTCCTTGTTGGTTTTGTTTGACGTTTGATCCAAAGCCTTCAAGGATCGATAGGCCAAGAGACATGCCACGATGCCAAGGCTAGGTAAGACCCAGGTGAGCGGTATTCTCAAAATACCCACTGCGGTAAAAGACAACATCGCAAATGCAATGGCAAGCCAAAGGCCCATGGGGTTTTTGGGTAGAGAGACGCTCAGCTTTAAGCCAGTGGCAATGATCAGACCGGCAGAGACAGCGCCCATGCCCTTGAGTGCGCCTTGCGCAACAGGATTGTCTGATACACCTCCAAACAAAATGGCCAAACCAAGAACCAACACCAAAGGGCCGCAAATTAACCCTGCGACTGCAGCCAATGCGCCAGGGAGACCAAAATACTTGCCGCCCAGCATCAGGCATAAATTAACCACATTGGGCCCTGGCATCACTTGAGCAACTGACCACTCCTCCACAAACTGTTCATGGGTGAGCCATTTTCTGCGCTCCACCAATTCACGCTGAACGACGACCAATACCCCACCCACCCCTTGCAGGGCTAGTAAAGTGAACACAATGAACAGTTCAGTTTTCGACTGTGGTTGACGAAGGTCATGGGCTTCAGAGGACATGCCGGCATTATCGCTGAGGGACAAACATCAGTTGTGAGCTTTCCAGACAAGCTTGCCTTGACCTGTGTCACTCAAAGCTTTTTGCCATGCATTGGCTTGGGTTTGCGGTAATTCGAAAACGAAGTGAACCAAACTGTCGTGCGTCACTTGTAGAATTTTCACGCCATCAAGCTGTGCATGTCGCCGCAGCCACCCCTCCATGTCGTAGGGAACCAGGCAAGTGCGCTGTACTTTGGAAATGATGGGCACTTTGTTGGCCTGCAACAAGGCTTGAGCGACTGCATCCGTGTAGGCCCTGACCAAACCGCCGGCCCCCAATTTGACACCGCCAAAATATCTAACCACCGTGGCCAAGACGCCATCTAGGTTTTGATGGCGAAGAACTTCTAGCATGGGGCGACCCGCGGTGCCGCTTGGCTCACCGTCGTCTTGGGCTGCAGAGTCTCCGCCAGCCAGCATGGCCCAACACACATGAACAGCATCGGGATGGGCCAATTTCAAACTTTGAACCACAGCCAAGGCCTCTGGCCGACTTTGAACAGGCTGAACCGTGGCCAAAAATCGGCTCTTTTTAATGACCAATTCATGGTCAGCAGGGGCGCTCAAGGTCATGGTCATGTGCCAATTATCAGATTAGAAAGACCTTTCAATTGGCCGTGCACCTCTTGAGGCTCTAAACTCTGGGTATTCCTCTATATTACGGTCCATGAACGCCTTCGTCGACGTCTCCTTTTTTCCGCGTGAAGCAAAACCCCTGAACAGCTATCGCAAGTTCTGGGCGTCTCGCTTTGGTACTGCGCCTTTTTTACCCATGAGCCGTGAGGAGATGGCGCAACTGGGCTGGGACAGTTGCGACATTGTCTTAGTCACCGGCGATGCCTATGTAGACCATCCCAGCTTTGGCATGGCGGTCATTGGACGCATGTTAGAAGCACAAGGATTCAGAGTTGGCATCATTGCGCAACCCGATTGGCAAAGTGCAGATCCTTTCAAAGCTTTAGGAAAGCCCAATTTGTTTTGGGGCGTCACAGCGGGCAACATGGATTCCATGATTAACCGCTACACCGCTGATCGAAAAATTCGCTCAGATGATGCCTATACGCCAGGCGATATAGGTGGCAAACGGCCTGATCGCGCTGCCATTGTCTACAGCCAACGCTGCAGAGAAGCTTTTCCTGATGTGCCAATTGTTTTGGGCGGCATTGAAGGGTCTTTGCGCCGAATTGCCCACTACGATTACTGGTCAGACAAAGTACGTCGTTCTATCGTGGTAGACAGCAAGTGCGATTTGCTTTTGTACGGCAATGCTGAACGCGCCGTGGTTGAAATTGCGCATCGTTTGGCGGCCAAAGTTCCTGTGCAAGACATCACCGATGTTCGCGGCACTGCGTTTGTGCGCCGACAGACGCCCGAGGGCTGGTTTGAGATTGATTCTTCCTCCGTGGACACGCCAGGTCATGTTGAAGCACACGTCAATCCCTACTTGATGATTTCGGAACAGGCTCGCAGCAATGGTGCAAGCTGTGCGCGAGAAGACGAAGCCCAAGCTGTTGCAGATCAACAAAATGCTGGTTCACCAGTTTCCTCGGCCAAAACTGAACTGCCATTGCAATTTGTTTCTAACCCGCTGTTGCCTGCCCTAAAAGGCAAAGGCTTGCACAAGGTTCCGCCTAGGGATCGAAGCGTCATTCGATTGCCCAGTTACGAACAAGTTAAAAGTGACCCTGTGTTGTACGCCCACGCCAATCGTGTGTTGCATCTTGAGACCAATCCAGGCAATGCGCGCTGTTTGGTGCAAGCCCATGGTGAAGACCATACAGCACGCGACGTTTGGATCACACCACCGCCCATTCCTTTGACAACAGCAGAAATGGATGCGGTTTTTGATCTTCCGTATGCCCGTAGCCCACACCCCAGTTATGCCGATGAAAATGGGTCGCACGATGGCGCTACCAAAATTCCTGCTTGGGAAATGATTCGCTTTTCCGTCAACATCATGCGGGGCTGTTTTGGTGGATGTACCTTTTGCTCCATCACCGAGCATGAAGGTCGCATCATTCAAAGCCGAAGTGAAGCGTCTGTGCTTCGAGAAATCGAAGACATTCGCGACAAGGTCAAAGGCTTCACAGGCGTTATTTCCGATTTGGGCGGCCCTACAGCCAACATGTACCGCTTGGGATGTAAAAGCCCAGAAATTGAAGCCGCTTGTCGCAAACCCAGTTGTGTGTTTCCGGGTATTTGCAGTAACCTCACCACCGACCATGGGCCCTTGGTACAGATGTACCGTAAAGCACGCAGCTTAAAAGGCATCAAGAAAATTTTGATCGGCTCTGGTTTGCGTTACGACCTGGCAGTGCAAAGCCCCGAATACGTCAAAGAACTTGTGACGCATCATGTGGGTGGCTATTTGAAAATTGCACCAGAACACACTGAATTAGGTCCCCTGACAAAAATGATGAAGCCAGGCATCGGTACCTACGACCGTTTCAAAAGCATGTTTGACAAGTTCAGTGCCGAGGCTGGCAAAAAACAATTCTTGGTGCCTTATTTCATTGCTGCACACCCCGGTACCAGTGACGAGGACATGATGAACTTGGCCATTTGGCTCAAGAAAAATGGTTTTCGCGCCGATCAGGTTCAAACCTTTTACCCAAGCCCCATGGCCACCGCAACGGCCATGTACCACACCACTCGAAATCCGCTCCGCAAAATTACACGTGACAGCGAAAAAGTAGATGTGGTGAAAGGCGAAAAAAGACGCCGTTTGCACAAAGCGTTTTTGCGGTACCACGACGCCAACCATTGGCCTTTGCTGCGCGAAGCGCTCAAGTCCATGGGACGCGCCGATTTGATTGGCAATGGCAAGCATCACCTTATTCCAACCTGGCAACCTTTGTCGGACGATTATCAAAGTGCTAGGCGCAAAAACAGCACCCCCGCAGGCACGGCACGCAAAGGTCAAATTTTGACCCAGCATACGGGTTTGCCGCCAAGGAAAAAACGTTAAATGTTTGGCTTTGTTGCAAGCCTAGATGGACCTGAAGCCATCAAGCTTGCAAGGCTTGCAAAAGTTCCGTTTCAATTTCGATTTGTTCGCGATTGTGTTGAAGGGCAGAGCCTTCAATTAGGAATGTGTCTTCCACGCGTTCACCCAAAGTGCTAATTTTGGCCAACTTCAGGCTTACACCGTGTTTGGCCAAAATCGTGGCCACACTGTAGAGCAAGCCTAGCCGATCGCTTGCCGAAATACTCAACAACCAGCTTTGTGCTTTTTCATCGGGATGCAAGGTGACACGAGGTGCAATGGGAAAATTTCTAACGCGTCTTGAAACACGCCCTTTGGTAGGCGCTGGTAGTGACCCTTTGTGATCAATGGTTGCGCACAGTCCCGACTCCACCATGGTGATCAATTCACGATAGTGCTCGGGTAACAATGAGGTAACCACTTGAAAAGTGTCTAAGGCAAAACCGTTGTTGGCGGTGTGAATCTTGGCGTCCAAAATGCTAAAACCAGCTTGGTCAAAGTAGCCGCAAATTCGTGCAAACAAGTCGGTTTGATCTTCCGTATAGACCAGTATTTGCAAGCCTTCACCCACGGGCGAAATGCGTGCTCTGACGATGCTTTTTCCGGCCAAATTGGCTGCAGCAACATCACCGGGTTTGGCAACATATCGCGATAGCTGTCTGGCGTGCCAGGCAATTTCGTTGGCATCATGACGCATAAAGTAACCCACATTGAGCGTGTCCCAAAATGCCTTTTGGCCGTCATGGGGCTGTGAATGCCGGGCCAATTCAATCAAGGCCTCTCGTTTACGCGCTTCAATGACCGCATCCGCGTCTGGTGCGCGACCACCCAATACGCGCAATGTGTATTTGTAAAGATCTTCTAAAAGCTTACTTTTCCAAGCGTTCCAAACTTTGGGACTGGTGCCGCGAATGTCAGCGACCGTGAGTAAATACAGCGCAGTGAGGTGGCGCTCGTTGCCGACTCGTTTTGCAAAAGCTGCAATGACATCGGGGTCACTCAAATCTTCTTTTTGCGCGACATGGCTCATGGTGAGGTGTTCACTCACCAAGAAAGCTATCAACTTGGCATCTTCCGCTGGTAAGCCATGCTGCTTGCAAAATTGTTTGACTTCGACGGCACCCAATTGCGAGTGATCGCCGCCGCGTCCTTTTGCAATGTCATGGAAGAGGGCGGCGATGTACAAAATGTAGGGCTTGTCCCAGCCTGCAGCGAGTTGAGAACAAAAGGGGTATTCGTGGGCATGGTCTGCAATGAAAAATCGCCTGACATTGCGTAGCACCATCATGATGTGTTGATCGACGGTGTAGACATGAAACAAGTCATGCTGCATTTGACCCACAATGTTTCGGAAAACCCACAAATAACGACCCAGCACGGAGGTTTGATTCATCAAACGAAATGCGTGTGTGATGCCGTGGTTTTCTTGCAGAATTTGAAGAAAGGTTTTGCGATTGACCGGATCACGTCGAAATTTGGCATCCATGACATTGCGAACGTTGTACAGCGCGCGCAGTGTTTTGGCTGACAAACCCTTGACGCCATGGGTTTGCTGAAAAAGCAAAAAGGTTTCAAGAATGGCGTGCGGGTGCTTTTGGTAAAGATCTTCTTGCGCCACTTCCAACAAACCATTTTTTTCGAAGAAATGGTCGTTTAAGCGACGCGTTTCAATACGCAAGTTGCCGCGTTGCGCTTGTAAATGCGCCTCGATGTTGAGCATCAAAATTTGATTCAACTGCGTCACTGCTTTGGCTGACCAGTAGTACTGCTTCATTAGTACTTCGCTGGCACGTTGGGTATGCTTGCCTTCTGGCGTACTTTTGGCTTGATAACCAAAGCTCTCAGCCAAAGCATGTTGAAGGTCAAATACCAAACGGTCTTCTCTGCGTTTGGCCAACAAATGAAGCCTAGCCCGAATCAAACTCAAGACCGCTTCGTTGCGTTTGATTTGTTTAATTTCGAGTGGGGTGGCCAAGCCTTTCTGCGCCAAATCGTCCCAGTTGTTGCCTAAACCTGCTGCGCGTGAAACCCACAGAATAATCTGCAGATCGCGCAGGCCGCCAGGCGACTCTTTGCAATTGGGTTCCAGTGAATAGGGTGTATTTTCAAATTTGTTGTGACGTTGTTGAAGTTCTAAAGATTTGGCAACAAAGAAGGCATGTGGGTCCATTGCCCCTTGGTAACTCTCTAGAAAATTGTTAAAAAGCGGTCGACTGCCTACGATCAAACGGCTTTCCAACAAGGACGTTTGAACTGTGATGTCCTTCTCGGACTCTTCCAAACAATCGTGCAATGTTCTAACGCTTGAACCAATTTCTAATCCGCTGTCCCAGCAACTTCCAATGAAGGTTTCCAGCCGGGTTTTAAGATCGATTGAGTCTTCGGGGTTGGCGCCATCGGG
>JBEDKQ010000081.1:0-10730 GCA_041172085.1 Pseudomonadota bacterium
GCGACCCCAGTCTTCGACACGGTGAATCTTGCCACCGCCGGCAACGATCATGCCTTTGTAACGCTCCAGCATGGCTGGAACTTGTTCGCTCTGATCCGGGTGAATCAGCAAAATGATTTCGTAATGACGCATTGAGACTCCTTTTGGGTTTTTACCTTTGAGGTATTGAAAAAAGCTGCCCCCAGCGTCGGACGGGGTACAGCAAGGCTAGCCCGCGATTATAGCCCAGGAATTAGAGGCCTGGAAAGGGGTTTTCTGGCGTCGCTGCACGGGCCTCCGCTTGCATGTCCCTGTGCGGAAAGACCCAACTGCCAAGCCAAATGACCAGAAAACCAACAGGCACACCCAGAATTCCTGCTGAAATTGGCTGTATTCCACCCATCATGCCGCTTAAAGGATCCAAGCCGAGGGCCAATCTGACAGAGCTTGCATTCAGCAACATATAGGTCAAAGTGACACCCAAACCTGCCAACATACCCATGACAACGGCCTGTCGGCTGGCACGCTTCCAGAAAATACCCATCACCATGCCAGGGAAAAACGCAGAGGCTGCCAGAGAAAATGAGGCAGACACCAAGGCAAGTATTTGTGCAGGCTTCCATGCAGCCACCATTGCAGCACACATTGCAACAGCCAACAGTGCAAATTTCGACAGAATGACCCTGCCCTCTTCTGTTTCAATGCCATTTTTGGTACCCAAGCGCATGTCATGAACAAACGCATTGCTGATGGTCAGAAGCAAACCATCGGCGGTTGAAAGCGCAGCGGCGAAACCACCTGCTGCCACCAGTCCAGAAATGACATAAGGCAATCCTGCCAATTCCGGGCTGGCCAACATCACCATGTCAGCACCCAACTTCAGTTCGCCGAACTGCAAAATACCATCCATATTGATGTCCGCGACTTCTACCAAAGCGCTGTCGACGCGGGCCCATTGGGCAAGCCAAGCAGGCAACTCTGCAAACTGGCTTCCTACCAAATTGTTCATCACCTCAAACTTTACCAATACGGCCAAAGCAGGCGCACTTAAATACAGGATGGCGATGAACAACAAAGACCACGCGACTGACAGTCGGGCTTCCGACTCATTGGGCACAGTGTAAAAACGCGTTAACAAATGCGGCAGACCTGCCGTACCCGCCATCAAACAAAAAATAAGCGCCACAAAATTGAGCCTTGACTGGCTGAATGACTCTTGCTCCGAGACAGTGCCTTGAGGGTCACCTTGAAAAGCCTTGCCGTGGGCTGGCATCCCACCCAGAGGCTTGGCCCTTTCGTAGTTTTCGGTCATGGCACGTTGCCAAGCTTCTTTGGCTGCCAATTCATTTTTGGGCAAGGCTTGTAATTCTCGTCGTGCCTGACCAATCAATGAAAAGTCTGCATTTTGTAACTTTAGATCGCGTACTTTTTGCTCAAGTGCAATTCGCTCATTCTGCAAGGACGCCTCTACGTTGGTCAATTTTTGTTTGTAGTCGTCTGCTCGACGAAGAAATTCTTGGCGAACTTCCAATTCAGCAGGGTCTGAATTCAAGCGTTGCTCTAGAGTAGTTATCTTGGAGAGCTGGGCTGCATAGGCAATCGGTGCCCATGGCGTTCCCAGTTGCTTGTAAGCCAGCCAAGAGACTGGAATAAGAAATGCCAATAACAAAATAATGTACTGAGCCACTTGTGTCCATGTAATGGCACGCATGCCACCCAAAAATGAACACAGCAGCACACCCCCCAAACCCAGCAAGATGCCAATTTCAAACTGAACACCCGTGAGGCGTGATGCAATCAAGCCAATGCCATAAATTTGAGCCACCACATAGGTGAAAGAGCAAAGAATGGCGGACCAAGCTGCCAACAAGCGAGGCCAACGTCCGCCATACCGCTGGCTGAAAAAGTCGGGCAAGGTGTACAGGTTCATGGCGCGCAAATGCGGTGCGATCAACAAAGCGACCAAACAAAAGCCACCCGTCCAGCCCATGACATAAGCCAAACCGCCAGCTTGCCCGCCACTGCCAGAAAACCCTTGTAAGTACAAAGCACCCGCTAGGCTGATGAAAGAGGCGGCACTCATCCAATCGGCCGCCGTGGCCATGCCGTTGTAAAAAGCAGGAATACGTCGGCCTGCAACGTAATATTCATCTGCGTTGGTGGTTCGCCCTGCAACGCCAATGAGGGCATATAGCATGACCGTCGAAAACAGAAATATTGGGCCAATCAGGTTTCGGGAAAGTCCCTCATGCTCGGCCCACCCCATCAAAGCAATCAAACTTAAAAGCACCACAACGAAGATCAATACGTTACGGTGCAAACGCCACTTGTAGTTGGCGTATTTTTGCTGAAATGGGCTTGGGGAACTCAATCAAGTTTTCCGAGTTGTGTCCAAGTCTCAACCACGGTGTCGGGGTTTAAAGAAATTGAACTGATACCTTGTGCCATCAACCACTTGGCAAAGTCAGGATGGTCGCTAGGGCCTTGACCGCAGATGCCCACGTACTTGCCCTGGCTTAGACAAGCCTTGATGGCCTGCGCAATCAAGGTTTGCACAGCAAGATCACGTTCGTCAAAATCAAGCGCCAATAACTCTAAACCAGAGTCACGATCGAGGCCCAAGGTCAACTGCGTCAAATCGTTGGAGCCAATGGAGAAGCCGTCGAAGTACTCAAGAAATTTGTCAGCCAAGATGGCATTGCTAGGCACCTCGCACATCATGATGATTTTCAAGTCATCATGGCCACGCTGAAGGCCGTGCTTGGCCAACAATTGTGTCACGCGATCGGCTTGACCCAGAGTGCGAACAAAGGGCACCATGACTTGCACATTGGTCAGCCCCATGTCACCGCGAACACGCTTGATGGCTTCGCATTCCATGGCAAAAGCCTCACCAAAATCTTCACTGATGTAGCGAGCGGCACCACGGAAACCCAACATGGGGTTTTCTTCTTCAGGCTCGTACCGGCTGCCACCAATGAGTTTGCGGTATTCGTTACTCTTAAAATCAGACAATCTAACGATAACCGGCTTGGGCCAAAAAGCAGCCGCAATACAGGCAACGCCTTCTGTCACTTTGTCGATGTAAAAAGCTTTGGGTGAAGCGTGACCACGGGCTACAGACTCGACGGCCTTCTTCAGATCCACATCGATGTTGGGGTAATCCAAAATGGCTTTGGGATGCACACCAATGTTGTTGTTGATGATGAACTCCAATCGCGCCAAACCAACGCCTTGGTTTGGCAACTGCGCAAAGTCAAAAGCCAACTGGGGATTGCCCACATTCATCATGATTTTGGTGGCAATCTCAGGCATGGTGCCACGTGTGACTTCGGTCACTTCGGTTTCTAACAAGCCATCATAGATGTGGCCTGTGTCGCCCTCGGCGCAACTGACCGTGACCAAGGTGCCATCCTTCAATTGCGATGTTGCATTGCCACATCCCACCACTGCAGGAATACCCAACTCACGGGCAATGATGGCAGCGTGGCATGTGCGTCCACCACGATTGGTCACGATGGCACTGGCACGTTTCATGACAGGCTCCCAGTTGGGGTCGGTCATGTCGGTGACCAACACATCGCCCGCTTGCACTTGGTCCATTTCAGCAATGCTGTGCACCAAGCGCACTGGGCCTGTACCAATCTTTTGCCCAATGGCTCGGCCCTCGGCCAACACAGTGCCTTTGCCCTTGAGTTTGTAGCGCAACTCGGCGGTCCCTTTGGACTGGCTTTTTACCGTTTCGGGTCGTGCTTGCAAGATGTACAACAAGCCATCGGTGCCATCTTTGCCCCATTCAATGTCCATGGGACGGCCGTAGTGTTTTTCAATCACCATGGCGTATTGGGCCAACTGCGTAATGTCAGCATCAGTCAGTGAGTATCGGTTGCGCAGTTCCATGCCTACATCGACCGTTTTGACCAACTTGCCGGAAGCCGCTTTTTCCTCAGGTGTTGAAAAGACCATCTGAATCAACTTAGAACCGAGGTTGCGTCGGATGACTGCCTTTTTGCCCGCGGCCAACATGGGTTTGTGAACATAAAACTCGTCAGGGTTAACAGCCCCCTGCACCACCGTCTCACCCAAGCCGTAGCTGGATGTAATGAACACCACATCTTCAAAACCAGTTTCGGTATCAATGGTGAACATCACACCTGCGGCGCCCAAATCCGAACGGACCATGCGCTGAACGCCTGCTGACAAAGCTACATCTGCGTGTGCAAAACCTTTGTGAACCCGATAGCTGATGGCACGGTCGTTGTAAAGAGAAGCGAATACTTCTTTCATTTTGTGCAGCACATCTTCAATGCCAACCACATTCAGAAATGTTTCCTGTTGACCGGCAAACGATGCATCTGGCAAATCTTCGGCTGTGGCCGAAGAACGCACCGCAAATGATGCCTGCGGATTGCCCGCACTCAAAATCACAAATTGTTCGCGAATGGCTTTTTCTAAGTCTGCAGGAAATGGCTGAGCCTCGACCATGCCTCGAATTTCAGATCCGACCTGGGCCAAGGCACGAACGTCTTCAACATCTAACGCATCTAGTTTTTGGTTGATCCGATCGACCAAGCCATCGTGCTTCAAAAATGCACGGAAGGCAAAGGCGGTGGTGGCAAATCCGGTAGGTACGCGCACGCCATTGGGCAGTTGAGAAATCATCTCGCCCAAGCTGGCGTTTTTACCGCCCACCGACTCAACGTCGTCCATTCGAAGTTGTTCAAAGGGAACGACCAAGGCGTCCTTTGCAAAAAGGTTAGACATAAAAGCTCCAAAGTTAAAAAATCGGTGTCGCAGCCCGAACCAACGCTCAGAATCTTGGTTGTTGTTAGATTTGACGCTTGAGTGCCAGCAGGCCGTAGATAATGACTGTGATTTTAGGACCCAAACCCTTTCTCCAACCTTAGAATTTCAACAATGCCACATCGAACCGTTTTTTTCATCTCAGACGGCACTGGAATTACGGCCGAAACCTTCGGCAATGCCATATTGGCTCAGTTTGAGATGAAATCAAGGCATGTCAGACTGCCTTTCGTTGACAGCGTTGACAAAGCACACCAAGCCGTCAGGCAAATCAACCACACCGCGGAAGTTGAGAACCTCAAACCCATCGTGTTCACCACTTTGGTGAACATGGAGGTTTTAGAAGTCATTCGTGCAGGGTGTAAAGGCATGCTTCTGGACATGTTCGGTACCTTTGTGAACCCCCTAGAGCAAGAGTTGGGCTTGAAATCGCACCATCGTGTGGGTCGATTCTCCGATGTGAGTAAAAGCAAGGAGTACCACGACCGCATTGAAGCCATCAACTTCTCCTTGGCCCATGACGATGGTCAATCCAACCGCGACCTAGAATCGGCCGAAGTCATTTTGGTAGGCGTCAGCCGCAGCGGCAAAACCCCCACCAGCCTTTACTTGGCCATGCAGCACGGCCTTAAAGCGGCCAACTACCCACTCATTCCGGAAGACTTTGATCGCAAGCAACTGCCACCAGCCTTGGTGCCCCATCGCAAGAAAATTTTTGGTTTAACCATTCACCCCGAGCGCTTGTCAGAAATTCGAACTGAACGGCGCCCCAATTCCAAATACGCCAGTTTGGACAACTGCCGTCATGAAGTGTCGGAAGCAGAATCAATGATGCGTCGATCAGGCATTCGGTGGTTGTCAACCACCACCAAATCCATTGAAGAAATAGCCACCACCATCCTGCAAGAAATCAAGCCTGATCGCTTGATTTACTAACGCAATGTGGCGGCCAGTTTTTCTGCGCAAGATTGGGCCATTACAGCATCTTGGGCCTCTACCATCACACGCACCAGGGGCTCGGTTCCACTGGCACGAATCAGCACTCGGCCTGTGTCGGCGAGTTGTTGTTCGACCTCTTGAATGGCGCTGGCCAGTTGAGGGTTGTCTTGCCACTTTTGGTCTTTGGCAATGCGCACATTGATCAAAACTTGGGGAAACAACTGCACTTCGGACAACAATTGGGCCATGGTCTGACCTGTGGCCACGCACGCTTGCAAAACTTGCAAAGCACTGATCAGGCCGTCGCCTGTGGTGTGCTTGTCGAGGGCCAGCAAGTGGCCTGAGCCCTCACCTCCAAGTAGCCAAGACTTCTCTTGCAGCGCTTCTAAAACGTAACGATCGCCCACTTTACTGCGAATGAACGCAATGCCTTTGCGTTTCAAGGCCACTTCTACGGCCATGTTGGTCATCAGAGTGCCCACCACGCCTGGCACCACTTCATCACGGGCAATTCGGTCACTGACCATCAAATAGAGCAATTCGTCGCCGTTGTACAAGCGGCCTGAACTGTCGACAACTTGAAGTCTGTCTGCATCGCCATCTAGGGCAATGCCGTAATCGGCTTTGTGCAACTTGACGGCTTCAACCAAGGCTTCGGGGTGCGTTGCGCCAAAGCCCTTGTTGATGTTCATACCGTCTGGCGAGCAGCCAATGGCAACTACATCGGCGCCCAGTTCATGAAACACTTTAGGGGCAATTTGGTAGGCAGCGCCATGGGCAGCATCCACCACAACCTTCATCCCCTTCAGCGTAAAGTCATTGCTGAAAGTACTTTTGCAAAATTCGATGTATCGACCCGCTGCATCGTCTAGGCGCTTGGCCTTTCCAAGTTCGGCCGATGTGACCCACACCGGCGACTGATCGACCATGTTTTCAACCGCGATTTCCCATTCGTCGGTCAGCTTGGTGCCCTTGGCACTGAAGAACTTGATGCCATTGTCTTCAAATGGGTTGTGACTGGCGCTGATGACCACGCCCAAAGATGCGCGCTGAGCACGGGTGAGGTAGGCCACAGCAGGTGTAGGCACAGGTCCCAGCAAGACCACATCCACGCCTGCCGAGTTAAAACCCGACTCGAGCGCACTTTCCAGCATGTAACCTGATATGCGTGTGTCCTTGCCAATTAACACCACAGGATGCTTTTCATTTTGGCGCAAGACGCGTCCCACAGCGTGTGCCAGACGCAAGACGAAATCAGGCGTGATAGGGGCCTGTCCCACAGTGCCGCGTATGCCGTCTGTCCCAAAATAGCGTCTTGTCATGTGTGTCTTTATGAAGGAGTGTGGCCATTGCACCATCAATGGCAAGTTACACGTCTTATTTTAGGGCTTTGCAGCTTGCCAAAATCGCAAGGCTTGAACCGTTTCTTGCACATCATGAACCCTGACCACAGTGGCACCATTTTGAACCGACATGAGTGCTGCAGCCACACTGGCGCCAACTCGGACCTGCGGCTCTGACACAACACCATTGACGGCAGTCAATTTACCCAAAGAGCCTTTGCGAGACCAGCCGGCCAGTAAGGGGCGTTGCAGGCTTAAAAATTCATTTTGGTATTTGAGCAAGCTTAAATTTTGTTCAATCGTTTTTCCAAACCCAATGCCAGGATCAAGCACCACGCGATCTTGAGATATGCCAGCCGAGGCTAGGGCTATCTGGCGCTCAGACAAAAACGCTTTGACCTGCGCAATGACGTCACCCACCATGGGTTGCTCAAACATGGTTTGAGGATCGCGGTGCATGTGCATTAGGCAAACACCACATTGGGCATGCTGCGCAATGACCGACAAGGCCCCCGGTTGCCGCAAAGCCCAAATGTCGTTGATGATGTCAGCCCCTAAACCTAAGACCACTTCCATCACCCCAGGCTTTGCGGTGTCTACAGAGATGGGTACCCCCCAAGCCAGCGCTTCCTTTAAAAACGGCAGGATGCGGTTTAACTCCTCCTGCAAACTTACTGCCTGTGCGCCGGGCCTAGAGGATTCCCCACCAATGTCCAAAATATCGGCACCCTGCAACAAAGCTTTTTCAGCATGCGAGAGGGCTTGTTTCAAAGTCGCCAGCTGACCACCATCAGAAAATGAATCGGGCGTCAGGTTCACAATGGCCATGACTTTGGGCTGCGACAAGTCAATGCTGAACCGGCTGGTTTGCCAAACGGAAGAAGTCATATTGCGCTGTGCCCATTCAAAATAACAACGGGGCCGAAGCCCCGTGGAAGATCAGATTGGATCAGGCCGCATTGGGCTCTGGTTCTGTTTTGACGGCAGGCGTACCACCTGCATCATCATTGCCGGATGGTGGAATACGGGGCGTCCAATCTTTCGGGGCTGTAGGTTCACGGCCAGCCATGATGTCGTCGAGTTGTGTGACATCGATGGTTTCCCATTCGAGCAAGGCCTTGGCCATGGCGTGCATCTTGTCGCTGTTTTCTTCAATCAAACGTCGCGCCAAGTTGTACTGCTCATCGATGATGCGGCGCACTTCGGAGTCGACTTTTTGCATGGTGGACTCAGACATGTTGGTGGTCTTGGTGACCGAGCGGCCCAAGAACACTTCGCCTTCGTTTTCAGCGTAGACCATTGGGCCTAAAGCTGTTGTCATGCCGTAACGCATGACCATGTCACGGGCGATTTGTGTGGCACGTTCAAAGTCGTTGCTGGCACCGGTGGTCATTTGCTTCATGAACACTTCTTCGGCAATGCGCCCCCCAAACAGCATGCTGATTTGGTTCAACATGTATTCGCTGTCGTAGCTATAACGGTCTTTTTCAGGCAGGCTCATGGTGACACCCAAGGCACGGCCGCGAGGAATGATGGTGACCTTGTGCACAGGGTCGCACTTGGGCAACAACTTGCCGATGAGAGCATGTCCCGACTCGTGATATGCCGTATTGCGACGCTCTTCTTCGGGCATGACCATGCTCTTGCGCTCAGGGCCCATCAGAATTTTGTCTTTGGCTTTTTCAAAGTCTTGCATTTCGACAACACGGGCGTTGCGGCGGGCAGCCATGAGGGCCGCTTCGTTGCACAAGTTGGCCAAATCGGCACCGCTCATGCCAGGTGTTCCGCGGGCAATGACGCCGGGGTTCATGTCTTGGCCAATGGGTATTTTGCGCATGTGCACAGCCAAGATTTGTTCACGGCCGCGAATGTCGGGCAATGTGACGTACACCTGGCGATCGAAACGACCCGGGCGCAGCAAAGCAGCGTCCAAAATGTCGGGTCGGTTGGTAGCAGCCACCACGATCACACCCAAATTGGTTTCGAAGCCATCCATCTCAACCAACATCTGATTGAGAGTTTGTTCGCGCTCGTCATTGCCACCGCCCAAGCCAGCACCACGCTGACGGCCAACGGCATCAATCTCGTCTACAAAAATAATGCAGGGTGCATTTTTCTTGGCATTCTCGAACATGTCGCGAACACGGGCAGCACCCACACCCACAAACATTTCAACGAAGTCTGAACCCGAGATGCTGAAGAAAGGCACTTTGGCTTCACCCGCAATGCTCTTAGCCAAAAGTGTTTTACCAGTACCTGGAGGGCCGACCAACAACAAACCGCGGGGAATACGGCCACCCAACTTTTGGAAGCGTTGCGGATCTTTCAAGAAGTCAACGACCTCTTTCACTTCTTCTTTGGCTTCGTCGCAACCAGCGACATCGGCAAAGGTGACTTGATTGGCGTTTTCGTCCAACATGCGCGCTTTGCTTTTGCCAAAACTAAAGGCACCGCCTTTGCCGCCACCTTGCATTTGGCGCATGAAATAAATCCAAACACCAATGAGCAGCAACATGGGCCCCCAGCTGACCAACAGGCTCATGAGGAGCGAGCCTTCTTCGCGGGGTTTGACATCGAACTTAACACCGTTGCTGATCAGGTCACCCACCAAACCGCGGTCCAAATAAGTGGCCGTGGTTTTGATGCGGCGATCGTCGGTTGTGACGGCCACAATTTCTGTGCCGCCCTGACCTTCTTGGATGGTGGCCGTTTTGATGCGGTTGCTTCTGACTTCTTCCAGGAAGTCGGAATAACCCAAATAGCCAGACCCCACGCCTGAGCGGTTGTCAAATTGTTTGAATACAGTGAAAAGCACCATGCCAATCACCAGCCATACGGCGATCTTGGAAAACCAGGGGTTGTTCAAGAAGAGCTCCCATCAAAAACATCTAATTGGTGATCATTCTAGGCTTATGAAAGCGAAGAACATGCAATTTCACTTGACTAAGCCTTAAAAGTACAGGGAAATTTGATGGAAAGACCCATCCATACAACATTCAGTCTGCCTGCGGCCTGTTTTTGGGCTCAATCCCGACCAAAAACTGCTCCGACGATTTATCGCGCGAGGCCTTGGGTTTGATGGGTTTCACCACCTTGAATGAGTCTTTAAAAAGCTTCACCAGCTGGCTGTAACCGCTGCCATGGAACACCTTTACCACCAACGCGCCTTGGGGCTTAAGGTGCATCTGTGCAAATTCAACCGCCAGTTCAATCAGATGTGTAATGCGCGCAGCGTCAACCGAATCAATGCCAGACAAGTTGGGCGCCATGTCTGACACCACCACATCTATGGGTCGGTCACCCACGATGGCTTGCAATTGGGCCAGGACATCGGCTTCTGTGAAGTCACCTTGTATGAAGTGCACCCCCTCCACTGGCTCCATCGGTAATAAATCAACGGCCAAGATGGTGCCGTTCAAATCGCCCACGGCTGCGCCCTGAGGGGATAACCTTCGGCGCACGTACTGACTCCAAGCGCCAGGCGCTGAGCCCAAGTCCACCACCAGATTGCCAGGTTTGATCAAACCAAAGGTTTCATCAATTTCTTTCAATTTATAGGCGGCCCTGGCCCGATAGCCCTCTTTTTTGGCCAATTTGACGTAGGGGTCATTGACGTGGTCGTTCAACCACGACTTATTGACTTTTTTACTTTTGGTTTTTACTTTC